>NZ_JBHWIY010000005.1:211075-467812 GCF_042731715.1 Streptomyces sp. NPDC059832
GGGGGAAAAAGAAGGGGAGGGTCTTTGGGGGGGGGGCCCAACCAGGGGCCTTCCCTTTGTTCCCCTTTCCCGGGGGGCGGGTGCCACGGTCATGCGGGCGGGGGCGCCGAGGAGCCGCGGGCCACCAGATGCACGGGGAGGCTGCCGGGCTCGGCCGGCCGGTCGTCCAGGACCGCCAGCAGGGCGGCCATGCCGCGCTCCCCGACCTGCTCGGCGGGCAGCTGCACGGTGGTGAGCTCCGGTTCGACGGCCGTGGCCAGGGCCAGATCGTCGAACCCGGTGACGGACAGGTCGCCGGGCACCCGGAGGCCGAGCCTGCGGGCGGCCTTGCAGGCACCCGCGGCGAGGATGTCGTCGTCACAGACGAGGGCGGTGGGCCGGGGGCCCGGTGCGGCGAGCGTGCGCTCCGCCGCGATGCGGCCCGCATGGACGTCGAGCGCCGCCGCGACGGTCCGTACGGAGGTGCCGGGCACCGCCCGCAGCGAGTCGTGGAGCGCCCGGCCGCGCACCGCGAAGGTCCAGGAGTCGACCGCCGACGCCAGATGGACGAAGCGGCGGTGGCCGAGGGCGAGCAGATGGTCCGCCACCTGCCGCATTCCGTCGGCGATGTCCAGGTTGACGCGGGCCGCGACACCGGTGTCCGCCGGGTCGCTGTCGAGCATGATCAGTGGCAGGCCCGCGCCGCGCAGCTCGTCGAGCGCGCCGGCGGCCATGGAGGAGGCGATCACGCCGTCCAGGGAGGCGCTCGCCGAGGCGAAGGGGTCCCGGGCCGGACCGGTGCCGTCGGGGGACGGGTAGAGGACGACGCCGAAGCCGTGCTCGGCGGCGACCCCGGCGGCGCCGGTGTAGACGCGCGCGAAGAACTCGTTGGTGAGCGCGGGGACGACCAGCAGCGCGGTCCTGGTGCGGCCCAGCCGCAGGTTGCGGGCGGCGAGATTGGGCCGGTAGCCGAGTTCGTGGGCGGTACGGCGTACGCGTTCGGCGGTGGCCTCGGAGACCCTGCCGCGCCATTTGCCGCCGAGCACGAGGGAGACGGTGGCCTGCGAGACGCCTGCGGCCCGCGCGACATCGCGGCTGGTGGGCCGGGTCGGGGCGGGCTGTGGTGCGCTGGTCACTCGGGCCTCCGGGCCGGTCGGGGCAGGCGCCGTGAGGTGGACCTGCGGACTGGGCACATGGTACGTATGAACCTCGACGTTATACGTAAAACCTCGGGGTCGTCGGACCGCTCGGGGGAGAGGGGCGACCGACATGGCCGCGGGATATCTGGACATCCTCCGGGCGCGGCATGCCGCCCGGCTGCTGGCGGGGACCCTGGTGGGACGACTGCCGAACGGCACCGCCCCGGTCGCGATCGTGCTGTTCACCCGCGCCGAGGGCGGCACCTACACCCTGGCCGGCGCGCTCGCGGCCGTGTACGGGCTGGCCACCGCGGTCGGACAGCCGCTGCTGGGCCGTGCCGTGGACCTGTACGGCCAGCCGCGCGTCCAGCTCCCGGCCGCCGTGGTGTCGGCGCTGGGCATGTCCCTGCTGGCCCTGGTGGGCCTGGGATCGCTGCCGCTGGCCTACGGGGCGGTGGCGGTGGCCGGAGTGTTCACGCCGCCGCTGGAGGGCGGCCTGCGGGCCCTGTGGCCGAGCGTCCTGGGCCGTGAGGACCGGGTGCACCGGGCGTACGCCATGGACGCCGTCGCCCAGGAGGTCATGTTCACCGTGGGCCCGCTGCTGGTGACGGTGCTGGTCTCCTTCTGGTCACCCGCCGCAGCCCTGCTCGTCATCAACGCGATAGGGGTCCTGGGGGCGCTCTCCGTCGTTCTGTCCGAGCCCTCCCGGACCTGGCGCTCCGCACCCCGCGAGGCGCACTGGCTGGGCGCGCTGCGCTCACGGGGGCTGCTGGCGCTGCTGGGGTCGTTCTTCTTCGTCGGACTCGCGCTGGGCTCGATCACGGTGGCCGGCGTGGCCTACGCCGACGACCACGGCCGGGAGTCGGTGTACGGCTGGCTGATGGCCGCGCTCGGGCTGGGCGCGCTGATCGGCGGTGCCGTCTACGGGGCGCGGCAGTGGGCCGGGGCGCCGGAGCGCCGGCTGCGGGTCATCGTCGCGCTGCTGGCACTGGGCTATCTGCCGCTGATGCTGACCCCCGGAGTGGTCGCCATGACCGCACTGGCGGCAGTGGCCGGGGTCTTTCTGGCGCCCGCGATCGCGTGCTCCTTCATCGTGGTCGACCGGCATGCTCCGCGGGGCACCGTGACCGAGGCGTTCTCCTGGCTGGTGACGACGTTCGGGGTCGGCGCGGCGGCGGGAACGGCCGTGGCGGGCCCGGCCGTGGAGCTGGGCGGCACGTCGTGGAGTTTCGCCGTCGCGGGGGCCGGTGGGGTGGCGGCGCTGCTCGTCCTGCTGGCGACGGGAAGGGTACTGGCAGTTCCCGGGCGTACGGCCGTTGCCGTACAGGGATCGGAAAATGATCGAAACGGTGCTGTCGAACCCGGTTTCAGCTCAGGCCATCAGGCGTAATGTTCAGTCATGGACCGCCGCATTTTCGGGCTGGAGAACGAGTACGGCGTCACGTGCACGTTCAGGGGACAGCGCCGACTGTCCCCTGATGAAGTGGCGCGCTACCTCTTCCGCCGTGTTGTGTCATGGGGCCGCAGCAGCAATGTCTTTCTGCGGAACGGCGCCCGCCTCTACCTCGACGTGGGATCGCATCCGGAATATGCAACCCCCGAATGCGACAACCTGACCGAACTGGTCACCCACGACAAGGCCGGCGAGCGCATTCTCGAAGGCCTGCTCGTCGACGCCGAACGCCGCCTGCACGAGGAGGGAATCGCGGGCGACGTCTATCTCTTCAAGAACAACACCGACTCGGCGGGAAACTCCTACGGATGTCATGAGAACTACCTCGTGGCCCGGCACGGAGAATTCTCCCGGCTCGCGGACATCCTCATTCCCTTCCTCGTCACGAGGCAACTGATCTGCGGCGCGGGCAAGGTGCTGCAGACCCCCCGGGGCGCGGTCTACTGCGTCAGCCAGCGTGCCGAGCACATCTGGGAGGGCGTCAGTTCCGCGACCACGCGCTCCCGCCCGATCATCAATACACGTGACGAACCGCACGCGGACGCGGAGCGGTACCGCCGCCTCCACGTCATCGTCGGCGACTCCAACATGTCCGAGACGACCATGCTGCTCAAGGTCGGCGCGACCGATCTGGTGCTCCGCATGATCGAAGCGGGCACGGTGATGCGGGATCTGACGCTGGAGAACCCGATCCGGGCGATCCGGGAGGTCAGTCACGACACCACGGGGCAGCGCAAGGTGCGCCTGGCCAGTGGCCGCGAGGCGTCCGCCATCGAGGTGCAGCGCGAGTACTACGAGAAGGCCGTCGACTTCGTCGACCGCCGTGGCATCCGCACCGGAACCGTCGCACAGGTCCTGGAGCTCTGGGGCCGTACGCTCGACGCGATCGAGGCCGAGGACCTCGACCGGATCGAGACCGAGATCGACTGGGTGATGAAGTACAAGCTCATCGAGCGGTACCGGGCCAAGCACAACATGACCATGTCGCATCCGCGGGTCGCCCAGATAGACCTCGCGTACCACGACATCCACCGGCGTCGCGGCCTGTACTACCTGCTGGAGCGCAAGGGACAGGCCGCCCGCATCTGCAACGACCTGAAGATCTTCGAGGGCAAGTCCGTGCCCCCGCAGACGACCAGGGCGCGGCTGCGCGGCGACTTCATCCGCAGGGCGCAGGAGCAGCGGCGGGACTTCACCGTCGACTGGGTCCACCTCAAGCTCAACGACCAGGCGCAGCGCACCGTGTTGTGCAAGGACCCGTTCCGTTCGGTGGACGACCGGGTGGAGAAACTGATCGCGGGTATGTGAGCCGGCACAGGACGTTCCCGGCCGAAGACGCGACGCGGGCCCCGTACGTTCCTCGTGCGGGGCCCTGCGTACGCCCTAGAGTGTCGGGGACTCAACCAACTGTGCCGTCTGAGATCTGAGGAACAAGTGCGCCGACTTGCCGGCCTTCTCGTCGTCCCCCTGTTGCTGCTGACAGCGGCTTGCGGCGGCGAAAAGGGCTCCGATTCCGTTTCCGCTTCCGCCACGTCGAAGGACGGGTTCCCCGCGATCACCGCGGGCGCGAAATTCGGTGAGAAGCCGACCCTGGCCAAGGGCACCGGGAACCCGTCCAAGGAGCTGAAGACCCGAGTCGTCAGCCAGGGAGACGGCGCCACGCTCAAGAACGGCGACGCGATCCAGGTCAACTATCTCGGCCAGTCCTGGGACTCCGACAAGCCCTTCGACAACAGCTTCGACCGCAAGCAGCCGTTCGATCTGACGCTCGGCGCCGGCATGGTCATCCAGGGCTGGGACAAGGGCCTCGTCGGCCAGAAGGTCGGCAGCAGGGTCCAGCTGGTCATTCCGCCGGACCTCGGTTACGGCGCCCAGGGCCAGGGCGACATCAAGCCCAACGCCACGCTCGTCTTCGTCGTCGACGTCCTGAAGGCGACGCAGATCCCGGCCTCCGCCAAGGGCACCGAGGTCGCCCAGGACAACATCGACCTGCCGAAGGTCGGCACCAACACGGACGGCAAGGCCCCCAAGGTCACCGTCCCGACCAAGAGCGACCCGCCGACGAAGCTCGTCTCCAACTACATCCTGGAGTCCAAGGGCGAGGTCGTGAAGGACACCGACAGCGTCGTCGTGAACTACGTCGGACTGCTGTGGAAGGACGGCAAGACGTTCGACAGCACCTACAGCGCGGGCAAGACGCAGACCTTCCCGCTCGCCCAGGTGACCCTGAAGGGGCTGAAGAACGGTCTGGTCGGCAAGAAGATCGGCAGCCGGGTGCTGCTCGTCATCCCGCCGGACCAGGGCTTCGGTGACAAGGCGCAGCAGACCATCCCCGCCAAGTCCACGCTGGTCTTCGCCGTGGACCTCCTGGCAAAGATGTAAGACTGTCCCGGTTGCCCAGTTCATCATCAAGAGGAGCAAGTCAGTGAGCATCGAGAAGCCCGAGATCGACTTCCCGGGTGGCGAGCCGCCGGCCGAGCTGGAGATCAAGGACATCTGGGAGGGCGACGGCGCGGTCGCCAAGGCGGGCGCCACCGTCTCCGTCCACTACGTGGGCGTGGCCTTCTCCAGCGGCGAGGAGTTCGACGCCTCCTGGAACCGTGGCACCCCGCTGCAGTTCCAGCTCGGTGCCGGCCAGGTCATCGCCGGCTGGGACCAGGGTGTGCAGGGCATGAAGGTCGGCGGTCGTCGCCAGCTGACCATTCCCGCGCACCTCGCGTACGGCGACCGCGGCGCCGGTGGCGGCCGCATCGCGCCCGGCGAGACGCTGATCTTCGTCTGCGACCTGGTCGCCGTCTGATCCGCACCCGTGCGATGCGAGGGCCCGTGCCGCGAGGCACGGGCCCTCGCTTTTGTCCCGACACCGCGTAGCGGTACGGTCGACGGTCGTAGAGCGAAACAGAAAGGGCGTCGATGGCGATTGCCAAGGCCGAGCGGCTGATGAACCTGGCGCTGTGTCTGCTGGGGACCCGCCGTCCGCTCAGCAAGCGCGAGCTGCGCGGTTCCATCGAGGCCTATCTGGAAGCGGGCTCCGACGACGCCTTCAACCGGATGTTCGAGCGCGACAAGGACGATCTGCGCGAGCTCGGCCTGATCATCGAGACCGTGGAGAACCTGGACGGCGACACGGGATATCTCGCCCGCCGCGACAGCAACCGGCTGCCCCCGATCACGCTGGACGCCGAGGAGGCCGCCGCGCTCGGACTGGCCGCCAAGGTCTGGCAGCAGGCGCGGCTGGCCGGCGCGGCCAGCGGCGCGCTGCAGAAGCTGCGGGCCGCCGGCATGCCGGAGGCCGAGGACGCGTACGAGGTGCACAGTGCCCTCGAACCGCGCATCCCCGTCCACGAGGCGGCGTTCGAGCCGCTGATGCTGGCCTGCCGCGACCGCCGCCCGGTGACCTTCGACTACCGCAAGGGCAACGCCGCCAAGCCCGAACAGCGCCAGGTCGAGCCGTGGACCCTGGAGTGCTGGCGCGGACACTGGTATCTGGCCGGCTGGGACCGGGACCGCGGCGCCGAGCGGGTGTTCCGGCTCTCCCGGATCACCGGCCGGGTCCGCTCCCGGGCCGGGGCGTTCACCACCGAGGTGCCCGACGTCGTGACCGTGCGCGAGACCGTCGAGAGCTGGGCGGGGGAGACGGCCACCAGGACCGCGCTGATCAGGCTGCGCACCGGGGCCGGCTACCCGCTGCGCTCGCGCGCCGTGTCGGTCCGGGAACTCGGGAACGGGTGGGACGAGTTGGAGATTCCGTACGGACACGGCCTGGACGCCTGGCTCGTCGAATTCGGTCCGGACGTCGTCGTACAGGAACCCGCCGACCTGCGGGCCGATGTGGTGGACCGGCTGCGCGCCGTGGCCAAGGACTGAGGGGGAGGACCGTATTCATGGCGACGAACGCGATCGACCAGACCCGCCGGATGCTCTCCCTGGTGACGTATCTGCGTGAGCGCCCCGGCGCCCATGTCCAGGACGTCGCCCGCGCCTTCGGGATCACCGAGGACGAACTGATCTCGGACCTCGACGTGCTGCCCATGTGCGGTACGAGCTTCCGCGGCGGGGACCTGCTGGACATCGACACCGACGGCGACCGCATCTGGTGGCACAACCCGGACGACGTCGCCGAGCCCCTGCGGCTCGCGGCCGACGAGGCGACGGCCCTCCTGGTCGCCGCCCGTGCCGTGGCCACGCTGCCGGGACTGCGCGAGAGCGACCGGCAGGCGCTGCTGCGGGCCACCGCGAAGCTGGAGACCGCGGCCGGTGAGGTGGGGGCGGCGAGCTCGCGGCTCTCGGTCACCTTCGAGTCCGAGGGCGGTGTCTTCGCCGATGTCGACCGGGCGATCTCCGAGCGGCGCAGGCTCTGGCTGCGTTACTACTCGCCCGCGCGTGACGAGCTCACCGAGCGCGAGGTGGACCCGATCCGGCTGTTCGCCGTGGGGCACACCTACATGGAGGCCTGGTGCAGGTCGTCCGAGGACCGGCGTACGTTCCGGCTCGACCGGGTCGCCGAGATCCGGTTGCTGGACGAGCCCGCCGCGCCGCCCGAGCTGGAGCTGCGGGATCTGTCCGAGGGGCTCGTCCAGCCGGCCGCCGAGGACCCGGAAGTCGTCGTCGAGGTGGGTCCCGGCGGACGCTGGGTCGCCGAGTACTACCCGCACGACAGCGCGCAGGAGCTGCCCGACGGCGGGCTGCGGATCGTCCTGCGCACCCCCGACCCGGCCTCGCTGCGCAGGCTCGCGCTGCGACTGGGCGGCGAAGGCCGCATCGTCTCCCCGCCGGAGCTGGCGCAGAGCGCACAGCAGGCGGCCCGTGCGGCGCTCGCCGCGTACGACGAACCGGTCCGAGCGGAAACCTGAGGGAGATATGAGCAATATGTCTGTGGTGTCAGGTGTTCCGACCGTGGTGGTGCCCGAGTCCGTGCGGTTCAAGGCCGCTTGCCCGGACTGCCGCGAGCGGTTCGAGCTGGCCGCGGCCGCCATTCGCCTCGTGGTGGGGGCGAGTCGTCGGACGACGTTCTACTCCTTCACCTGCCCGCAGTGCCGTGCGGCCGTCCGCAAGCCCGCGGGGGAGCGGATAGTCGAGCTCCTCAGCCGGGGCGGGGTGCGGACGCTGCGCCTCCACACCACCAGCTTCTAGAAAACGCCCACGCAGTCGGACACCTAGACACATCGAGGCTCTGCGCATGTTCTGGCCCATGCTCGCCATCGCCCTGGGATTTCTCGGGATCGCCGTTCTCGGTGCGCTGGCCGTCAAGGTCTTCATCGAGGCACAGCGGCTCGGGCATCAGGTGACGCGGACCACCCAGCGCATCAACCGGGCTGCGGAGGACCTCGAAAGGGCGGCGACGGACCTTGCCGCGACCGGCGAGGCGCTGCGCTAGACGTTGACGCCCCATCTGTCCGTACACGGCTGTGAGCAGGGCAGATGGATCAGGGCGGGCGCGGCCTCCTGTTTCGCGGGTTCGGAGGGTACGCTGCTGAAGGCGGCCCTGAGAGCGAGGCATGGGCCGTAATCGCAAGGATGCATGGGTATTGCCCTGCGTTTACTCCTGCGGGATACGATCGCTGACGGTAAGAAGATCGGACGTCTGTCCGAGGTTCCATCCGCCCCACCCCTGCTGCCTCGGTGAGAAGGTACACGCATATGTTCGGAAGGCTCGGCGCTCCCGAGATCATCCTGATCCTCGTCGTCATTGTTCTGCTGTTCGGCGCGAAGAAGCTTCCTGACATGGCTCGCTCGCTCGGCAAGTCGGCCCGCATCCTCAAGAGCGAGGCCAAGGCCATGAAGTCCGAGGGCAGCCCGTCGGCGACCCCGGCCGAGCCGGCCGCCAACGACGCCGCCCAGGACCAGGCCGCCCCGCGCACCATCAAGGCAGCCCCCGGCGACGTGAGCAGTTCGCGTCCGGTCGCGGAGCCGACCGACTCGACCAAGCGCTGACAAGAAACGGGCCGACGCAGGCGCCGCGATCGGTGACGGCCTGCTGCACGAGATGAGGACGTGGGTTGCTCAAGTCTGCCCGCAAGCAGGAGACGGACCCAGAGGGCCGCATGCCCCTGGTGGAGCACCTGCGTGAGCTGCGTAACCGGTTGGCCAAGGGGCTGCTCGGGATCGTCGTCGTCACGATCGTGGCTGCGTTCTACTACAAGGGGATCATCGAGTTCTTCACCGACCCGGTGCTGAAGTCGGTCGGCTGCGCGTCGAGCTTCGCCGAGCTCGCCAAGCAGGAGGACGGTACCTGCGCGCGTATCGTCCTGAACGGTCTGCTCACCCCGTTCACCCTCGCCCTCAAGGTCTCCTTGATGGCCGGTGTCGTCCTTTCCTCGCCGGTCTGGCTCTATCAGTTGTGGGCCTTCGTCGCCCCGGGCCTGCACAAGCACGAGAAGAAGTACTCGCTCGCCTTCGTCGGCGCGGGATTCCCGCTCTTCCTCGCCGGTGGCTTCTTCGCGTACAAGACGCTGCCCACGATGGCGCGGGTGCTTCTGGAGTTCTCGCCGGCCGACCTGGACAACCAGCTGCCGCTGGACGATCTGCTCGATCTGATCACACGCATGGTGGTCGTCTTCGGGCTCTCGTTCGAACTGCCGCTGCTGCTCGTCATGCTGAACTTCGGCGGGGTCGTCACCGGCAAGCGGATGCTCGGCTGGTGGCGGGGCATGATCATGGGCATCACGGTCTTCGCGGCGGTGGCCACGCCCAGCACCGACCCGGTCAGCATGCTGGGGCTCGCCGGACCGATCTGGGTGCTCTACTTCGTGGCCACGGCGATCTCGCTCCTCAACGACCGCCGCAGGGCACAGATCGTGGCAGCCGGGCCCGCCGACGACGAGGCCTCGGAGCTGGACCTCACCCCCGAGGACATCGGTGAGATCGAATCGGTCTCGTCCAGCCGGTCGTTGCCCACCCAGGCGAGCTCGGACCATGACCGGGTCAACGGTTACGACGACATCACCTGACCTTGTAGGGTCCCGGGGTGACCAGCGAGATCACCCTCTTCGTCAATCCCACCGCAGGACGCGGCCGGGGCGCGCACGCCGCGCAGCCGGCCGCTTCCGCGTTGCGGGACGCAGGATTCTCCGTGCGTACGGTTCTCGGTGAGGATGCCGACGACGCCCTGCGGCGGGCCCGTGCGGCCGTCGCGGCCGGGACCGGTGCCCTGATAGCCGTCGGCGGGGACGGCATGATGTCCCTCGCCCTGCAGGCGGTCGCGGGAACGATGACCCCGCTCGGGGTCGTGGCCGTAGGCACCGGCAACGACTTCGCCCGCGCGCTCGGGCTGCCGATACGGGACCCCGCCGCCGCCGGACGGCTGGCCGCCGAGGCGCTCAAGGGCGGTGCCGTCCGCGAGATCGACCTGGGCCGGGTCGGTGAGCGGTGGTTCGGGTCGGTGCTCGCCTCCGGCTTCGACTCCCGGGTCAACGACCGCGGGAACCGGATGCGGTGGGTCGGCGGACGGTTCAAGTACGACCTCGCGATCCTCGCCGAACTCGCCGCGTTCAAGCCCATTCCGTACCGCATCAGGCTGGACGGCGGACCGGTCCGGGAGATCGAGGCGACGCTCATCG
Source organism: Streptomyces sp. NPDC059832 (assembly GCF_042731715.1). Taxonomy (NCBI): domain Bacteria; kingdom Bacillati; phylum Actinomycetota; class Actinomycetes; order Kitasatosporales; family Streptomycetaceae; genus Streptomyces; species Streptomyces sp. NPDC059832. The sequence continues at coordinate 221,206 of NZ_JBHWIY010000005.1, forward strand.
CCGTCGGCAACGGATCGACGTACGGCGGCGGCATGCGGATCTGCGCCGACGCCGTGATGGACGACGGGCTCTTCGACGTGACCGTCGTCGGGGACTGCAGCCGCACGACCCTGCTGAAGGTCTTCCCCCGCGTCTACAGGGGAACGCACCTCGGCCATCCCGAGGTCACCGTGCACCGGGTCTCCTCGATCGAGCTGGCCGCAGCCGGTGTCACGGCGTACGCGGACGGTGAACAACTCGGGTCGCTGCCACTGACCGCGGACTGCGTGCCGGGCGCGGTGAGAGTGCTCGCACCCGCTGCTCCCACCGGGATTTAAAGATCGCGCCTGCTGTCAGAGGTGGCGGGTAGGCTCGTAAGCAAGATGACAGAGGACCTCTCACCAGCTGAGCGATACCAGGCTTCTCGGATCCGCGCCGCCGAGCAGGCCACCGCACTCGCGCCCTTCCGCGAGCTGTACGAATTCGATCTGGACCCCTACCAGATCGAGGCCTGCGAGGCCCTGGAGGCCGGCAAGGGGGTGCTCGTCGCCGCCCCGACCGGCTCGGGCAAGACGATCGTCGGCGAGTTCGCCGTGCACCTCGCCCTCGCACAGGGCCGCAAGTGCTTCTACACCACCCCCATCAAGGCCCTGTCCAACCAGAAGTTCGCCGATCTGGTCAAGCGCTACGGACCGGAGAAGGTCGGCCTGCTGACCGGCGACAACAGCGTCAACGCCGATGCCCCGGTGGTCGTCATGACCACAGAGGTGCTGCGGAACATGCTGTACGCGGGTTCGCAGGCGCTGCGGGGCCTGGGCCATGTGGTGATGGACGAGGTGCATTACCTCTCCGACCGCTTCCGGGGTGCCGTCTGGGAGGAAGTGATCATTCACCTCCCGGACTCCGTGACCCTCGTGTCACTGTCGGCGACCGTGTCGAACGCCGAGGAGTTCGGCGACTGGCTGGACACCGTCCGCGGCGACACCCAGGTGATCGTCTCCGAGCACCGCCCCGTGCCGCTCTGGCAGCATGTGCTGGCCGGCCGCCGGATGTACGACCTCTTCGAGGAGGAGACCGACCACGGCGGCCGCGGTGCCGGACGCCGCGAGGTCAACCCCGACCTCGTCCGGCTCGCCCGGATGGAGAACCAGCGCGGGTACAACCCGCGTGAGCGCCGCCGCGGCAAGATGGTCCGCGAGGCGGATCGTGAGCGCGAGCGGCGTCAGCGCAGCCGGATCTGGACCCCGGCCAGGCCCGAGGTCATCGACCGGCTGGATGCCGAAGGGCTGCTCCCCGCCATCACGTTCATCTTCAGCCGGGCCGGCTGCGAGGCCGCCGTGCAGCAGTGCCTGCACGCCGGACTGCGGCTCAACGACGAGGACAAGCGACGCCTGGTCCGCGAGATCGTCGAGGCGCGGACCGCGTCCATTCCCGGCGAGGACCTCCATGTCCTGGGCTATTACGAATGGCTCGAAGGGCTGGAGCGGGGCATCGCCGCGCACCACGCGGGCATGCTCCCGACGTTCAAGGAAGTCGTCGAGGAGCTGTTCGTACGCGGGCTCGTCAAGGCCGTCTTCGCCACGGAGACCCTCGCCCTCGGCATCAACATGCCCGCGCGCTCGGTGGTGTTGGAGAAGCTCGTCAAGTGGAACGGCGAGCAGCACGCCGACATCACTCCCGGCGAGTACACCCAGCTGACCGGGCGGGCCGGGCGGCGCGGCATCGATGTCGAGGGCCACGCGGTGGTGCTGTGGCAGCGCGGCATGGATCCGGGGGCACTGGCCGGACTCGCGGGCACGCGTACGTACCCGCTGCGGTCCAGCTTCCGGCCCTCCTACAACATGGCCGTCAACCTGGTGCAGCAGTTCGGGCGGCACCGTTCGCGCGAGCTGCTGGAGACCTCCTTCGCGCAGTTCCAGGCGGACCGGTCGGTGGTCGGTATCTCCCGGCAGGTCCAGAAGAACGAAGAGGGGCTGGAGGGCTACCGGGAGGGCATGACCTGCCACCTCGGTGACTTCGAGGAGTACGCGCGGCTGCGCCGCGACCTCAAGGACCGGGAGACCGAGCTCGCCAAGCGGGGCGCGACGCAGCGGCGGGCCGAGGCCGCGGCGTCCCTGGAGAAGCTCAAGCCCGGCGATGTCATCCACGTGCCCACCGGCAAGTTCGCCGGGCTGGCACTGGTCCTCGACCCCGGACTGCCCGCCGGGCGGACCAACGGGCACGGCCACCGCGGGCTCGAATACCACGACGGGCCGCGGCCGTTGGTGCTCACGGCCGAGCGGCAGGTCAAGCGGCTCGCCTCGATCGACTTCCCGGTTCCGGTGGAGGCGCTGGAGCGGATGCGGGTGCCGAAGTCGTTCAACCCGCGCTCCCCGCAGTCGCGCCGCGACCTGGCCTCCGCGCTGCGGACCAAGGCCGGGCACATAGTGCCCGAGCGGCACCGCAAGGGGCGGTCCGCCGCGGCCGACGACCGGGAGATCGCCCGCTACCGGGCGGAGTTGCGCGCGCACCCCTGCCACGGGTGCGCCGAGCGCGAGGACCATGCGCGTTGGGCCGAGCGATATCACCGGTTGCAGCGCGACACGAGGCAGTTGGAGCGGCGGATCGAGGGGCGGACGAACACGATCGCCCGCACCTTCGACCGGATCGTCGCGCTGCTCACCGAGCTCGACTATCTGCGGGGCAATGAGGTCACCGAGCACGGGCGCCGCCTGGCGCGGCTCTACGGCGAGCTCGATCTGCTGGCGAGCGAATGCCTGCGGGCGGGTGTGTGGGAGGGGCTGAACCCTGCCGAACTCGCGGCGTGCGTCTCGGCGTTGGTGTACGAGGCGCGGCAGGCCGATGACGCGGTGGCGCCGAAGCTGCCATCGGGGCCCGCGAAGACCGCGATGGGTGAAATGGTCCGGATCTGGGGCCGGCTCGACGCCCTGGAAGAGGACTTCAAGATCAACCAGGCGGAGGGTGTCGGGCAGCGCGAACCCGATCTGGGCTTTGCCTGGGCGGTCTATATGTGGGCGTCGGGGCGGTCGCTGGACGAGGTGCTGGGCGAGGCGGAGATGCCGGCCGGGGACTTCGTGCGGTGGTGCAAGCAGGTGATCGACGTGCTGGGGCAGATTGCGGCTGCGGCGCCGCGGGACGGGAGTACCGTGGCGCGGAATGCGCACAAGGCGGTGGATGCGGTGTTGCGGGGGGTTGTGGCGTACAGCTCTGTGGGGTGAGGGTTCCGCGGGGGTGCGGATTCCAGGGCGGGGTGCGGGGGTGGAGTGCGGTGGGGTGTTGCGGTGCGGTGCGGGGGTGCGCCTGCGGCGGGCCTGTTCCCCTACCCGCCCCTTCCCGTAACCGGAGGATCCGCCCCCGGACCCCCGCTCCTCAATCGCCGGAGGGGCTGAAGATGTGTGCCGGACGGGCTGCTTCTCGTTTGGCTACTTCCTCGCGGACTGTCGGGATGACGTGCCGGCCGAAGTCGATGGCGTCGTCCAGCAGGTCGTAGCCACGGGCCGAGAGGATTTCCACGCCGAGGTCGTAGTAGTCCAGCAACGCCTGTGCCACTGTCTCCGGCGTTCCGACCAGGGCCGTCGAATTGCCGGCGCCGCCTGTCTCCGCCGCGGTCGGTGTCCACAGGGCGCGGTCGTGGCGCTCGCTCTCGGCGGCCACCGCGAGGAGTCGTCGGGAGCCGGCGTTCTCCGGGTCGGTCAGCGGGTGACGGCGGCTCAGTGGCGTGCCGGCCTTGCGGGCCTTGATCCGGGCCAGGGTGCGGTGGGCCTTCTCCCAGGCCAGTTCCTCGGTGGGTGCGATGATCGGGCGGAAGGCGACCTGGATCCTCGGCACGTCCGTGCGGCCCGCCGCCTTCGCGGCCTCCTTCACCGAGGCGATCTGCTCCGCGGTCTGTGCCAGCGGCTCGCCCCACAGGCAGTAGATGTCGGCCTCGGCGCCCCCCGCCGCGTACGCCGCAGGCGAGGAACCCCCGAACGAGACCTGCGGATGCGGTTGTTGCACGGGGAAGGTGTCGCTGACGAAGTCGTCGAAGCGGTAGTGCGTGCCCTCGTGGTCGAAGGGCTCGTGCGACGTCCAGGCCTTCTTGATGATCTGGATGGCCTCACGGGTGCGTGCGTACCGCTCGTCCTTGGTCAGGAAGTCGCCCTCGCGCTGCTGCTCGTGGTCATTGCCTCCGGTGATGAAGTGCACGGCGAGGCGGCCGTCGCTGATCCGGTCCAGGGTCGCGAAGGTCTTGGCCGCGAACGTCGGGTACGAGACGTTGGGGCGGTGCGCCACCAGGATCTGGAGCTTCTCGGTGCGGGCCGCTACGTAGGCGGCGGCCGGGGACGGATCGGGGGAGCCGGAGCCGTAGGCGAACAGGACCCGGTCCCAGCCGTGGTCCTCGTGCGCGCGGGCCAGCTTGAGCGTGTACTCCTTGTCGAAGGACGCCCCGGAGCGGGGTGTCACTTCGGAACCTTCGTTCGTTGCTGCGATGCCGAGAAACTCGACGGGCATGGCGAAGCCTCATCTCGTGCTGCGGAAAACCGGTGGTGTGAAGTGCTGACGCGGGAACGGTCAGCGGCAACACGAGGCGGACCACACTCGACCGAAGTCGATGTGGTCACGGGTGACCAGCCGCAGCTGAGGGCGCATCTGCCCAGTGGAACAGGTGTGTTGGTGACCAGTCAACCGTTTCAGGGACCAATGGCCGGGACCCGACCCGGCGTCAGGACGCCGGGGCCAGCAGGGCCGCGATCCGGGCCAGGCGTTCGTCGGTGTCCGCCGGGCCCATCAGCATCATGCCGAACGGCCGGCCGTCCACCTCACCGGCGGGGGCCGCCACCGCGCACAGGCCGAGCAGGTTGGTGGAGCTGGTGAACCGGCCGAGGCGGGCATTGACGCCCACCGGGTCCGCGGCGACCTCGGCGAGGGTGGGATGCCCCGGCGTGGTGGGCAGCAGGAGCGCGTCCGCGTCGCCGAGTGCGGCCGTCGCGGCGGTGCGGAGGACGGCCAGCCGGGCCTGGTCGGCGAAGAGCCGGTGTGCCGGGATGTCGCGGGCCGCGGTGATGATCCGGGCCACCGTGGGATCGAGGTCGGGCGCGGTGGGCGCGCCGTCGATGAAAGCGCCGACCGCGGTGTAGCGCTCGGCGACGAACGCACCGCCGTACAGCAGCGCACCGGCCTCGGTGAACGGTGTCGGATCGATCGGCCGGAGCAGCGCCCCCGCCGCGCGGAGCCGGGCGGCCGTCGACTCGTACGCCGCCGCCCAGCCCGGGTCCAGCTCGCCGAGCTGCCCGGTGGGCGGGACCGCGATCCGCCAGGGGCCCGGAACTCGGGAGCGGTCGGGCCGCGGGGCCCGGATGGCCATCAGGGCCATCGCCTGTTCGGCCTCGGGGAGCGTACGGGCGAAGACGGTGACGCAGTCCAGGCTCGCGCAGGCGGGCACCACCCCGTCCGTCGGGACGAGACCCCGGGTCGGCTTCAGCCCGAAGACGCCGTTGAACGCGGCGGGAACACGGCCGGAGCCCGCCGTGTCCGTACCCAGCGCGAGATCCACGATGCCCAGGGCCACGGCGACCGCCGAACCGGAGCTGGAGCCGCCGCCGACCCGGTACGGATCCTGCGCCGAGGCCACCGCGCCGTACGGGGAACGGGTGCCGGTCAGACCGGTGGCGAACTGGTCCAGATTGGTCGTGCCGATCACCAGGGCTCCGGCGGCCCGCAGCCGGGCCACCGCCGGGGCGTCGGAGTCCGGCTCGTACGCGTACGAGGGACAGCCCGCGGTGGTGGGGAGGCCGGCCACGTCGATGTTGCCCTTGACGGCCAGCAGACGGCCCGCGAGGGGGAGGAACTCGCCTGCGGCCAGACGGGTTTCGAGCTGCTCGGCCTCCGCCTCCACGTCTTCCCGGGGCCGCAGACCGATCCAGAGCTCGGGGCGCTCCACCGCTTCGACGAGGGCGTGGGCGGCCCGGACACGGGTGAGGACGGGGGAGGTCGTCGGCGCCATGGTCGCTCCTCAGGTCCGGTGCGCCGGGGCCGGGGGCGTCCGCGGCGGGCCCGGCTCGTTCGGGGGAGCGGACAGGCCGGCGCGGCAGGCCAGTTGGAGGGCGAGGCGGACATCCGGCTCGTTCAGATCGGCGCCCGTCAGCTGGACGATCTTGCGGATGCGGGCGCCCACCGCGTTCCGGTGCAGATGGAGCGCGTCGGCGGCGCGGGCGGGCGAGTTGTTGTGGTCCAGGTATCCCTGGAGCGTGCGCAGCAGTGGCTCGGCGCGTTCCGGGCCCAACGCCAGTACCGGGGCGAGGAGTTCGCTGACCGCCTCGCGTGCCGTGTCGGAGGCGTACCACTCCAGCAGCATCCGGTCGAGGCCCACCGCGTCATGCGCCGCCACCACCGGCCCGGCACCGCGTGGCACCGCGGCACGGGCCTCGCGGGCGGAGGTGCGGATGCCCAGCGGGCCCCGGTGCGGTGAACCCACACCGCAGCGCAGACCGGCCTCCGGGCGCAGTCCGGCCAGCCGGTCCACCACCCGGCGGGCACGGGCCAGGGTGGCGCGCCGCCCGTCCGACCCCGGGTCGGCGGGCCAGGTGCTGAGCAGGACCAGGGCGTCGTCGACCAGCGCGGCGTTCCACTGGACGGTGTCGGCGGCCTGCGGCGCGGGGGCGGACGGGGCGGCGGCGTCGGGGAGCGCCGCCCCGTCCCAGGTGCGCAGCAGGGTCAGCGCCTGGGACATGACCGCGTCCAGGGCCTTCGGCCGGTTCGAGGCGTCGAGGCCGCCCGCCTCCACCCGCAGCGCGATGTGCCAGCCGTCCACGGGCAGCGCGAGCGCCCGGCCCCGGGCGGCCAGCCGGGCGGCCTGGTCCTGCGGGGCCACGAGCAGCTCGGCGAGCAGCCGGCCCCGGGAGCGCACGGGAACGTCGCCGTGCCCGCCGCCCGCCGCGGCGAGGGCCGCCAGCGCGAGGACGGAGCGCACCGCCGCCCCCGCGTGACCGGGGCGGGCGGGGGCCGCGAGCCGGATCTCACCGTCCGGGCCCGCGGCGGTCGCACCCTCCTCACCCGGACCCGCGGCGCGCAGCTCCACCGGCACGCCCAGGGCGCGGCCCGCCGCCGCGGCCACCCGGTCCGGGTCACCCGCGACGGCCGTCACCTCCCGCGCCGCCGCCGCGACCCGGGCCAGCGCGTCCGCCGCGGATCCGGCCACCGCCCGCTCCACGGCCACCACCAGAGCCGCGAGGTCCCCGTCGGCGTACAGCACCGCGACCCGGCCCCGCTCGGCGAGCGCCCGCGCCGTGGCCGTCACCTCGGCGGGCAGCCCGTGCGGTGCCTCCGTCACGCCCGTCAGGACCAGCGCGGCGGCCCCCGCCGCGGCCGCGTCCCGCACCGCCACATCCAGCAGGTGCCCCGGTACCGGGGCCAGCAGCACGGCGACCGTCCCGGCGGGGATGGCCGCGAGCCGGTCCGGGCGCCGCTCCAGACGCACCCCCGTGACCTCCACCGCGTCGAGCGGCCCCACCAGCGGGCGGACCGCGTCGAGTCCGGGGGAGGAGAGGAGCTCCAGGATGTTCGCCATCCCCCCAGTGTGCGGCAAGCCGGTGTGCTGCACGCACACCCGGCCGCGAAATCACGGGCCGATGGCCCATGGGGAGCGCGATCCGTCTCCGTACGCTGGGATTCATGCACGTGGACGCCGGAGCACTCGCCGACTTCGCGCGGGGCTGTGCCGTCCTCGGATCAGGGGGCGGCGGACCCGCCGATGTGACCCTTCCCGTCGCCGGACAGGCGATCGAGGAGTGCGGTCCGGTGCCCGTCGTCGACCCGGCCGTACTCCCCGCCGACGCGCTCGTCATGCCCGTGGGGCTCGTGGGGTCGCCCGCCGTCGCCGCCGAACGGATCGGCGGCCGGGAGGAACCCGCCCGGCTGCGCGCCCGCTTCGAGGCCTTGCACGGCGCCCCGGTCGCCGCGGTCATGAGCAGCGAGATCGGCGGCCTCAACGGCTGCGTCGCCGTCGCCTGGGCGGCCCGGCTGGGGCTGCCGCTGCTCGACGCCGACTCGATGGGCCGGGCCTTTCCCCGCATGGACCAGAACGTTCTCGAACTGGCCGGACTGCGCCCGGGACCGGCCGTGCTCGCCGACGAGCACGGGCACACCGTCGTGGTCGACGACATCGACGGCGCACACCTCGAACAGTTCGCCCGCGCCGCGGTCGTCGCCTTCGGCGGGCGCGCCGCGTCCACCGACTACCCCCTCACCGCCGGGCAGGCGGCCCGGCACGCCGTCGCCGGATCGGTCACCCGCGCCCTGGCGCTCGGCCGCGGCGAGGGTCCGGCGCCACTGCTGACCGGCAAGGTCTCGTCCGTCCGGAGGTACGCCACCGAGGGCGCCGACGGCGACGACGCCACCGGTGTCCTGCTGGAGGGCGGCGGCCCCGACGCGGGCCGGCTGGTGCTCGTCGAGGCCCGCAGCGAGTTCGTCGCGGCCCTGGAGGACGGCACCCCGCTGGCCGTCGTACCGGACGTCATCGCCCTGGTCGACGTGAGGACCGGCTGGGCCGTCCCGGTCGAGGAGGTCCGCTACGGGCTGCGCGTCCACCTCGTCACGCTCCCCTCGGACCCCGCCTGGTACACGCCCGAGGGCCTGCGGCTGGCGGGCCCGTCCGCCTTCGGCCTCGCCGGTCTTCCGGACGCCGCGGGCGAACGCCGGGTCCCGGGAGGCACGCCATGATCCTCGGAGTGGACGTCGGGCCCACCAACACGGATGCCGTGCTCCTCGACGGCGACCGGGCGGTGCGGGCCGTCAAGGTGCCCTCGGTGACCGGTGACGCCGTCGGATCGCTCGCCGCCGCCGTCCGCGCACTCCCCGCCGAGCTGCGCGGCCGGGCCACCCAGCTCGCCGTGGGCCTGCGGGTCGCCGCCCGCGCGGTCAGGGAGCGGGACGGGCTCGCCCGGGTCGGAGTGCTGCGGGTCGGGGGCGCCGCCGCCGACGCCGTGCGGCCGCTCTTCGGCTGGCCCGGGGCGCTGCGCGACGCCGTGTGCGCGGGCACCGCGAACGTCCGGGGCGGCGGCGGCCTGGCACCTCGTGACACCACTCCGCTCGACCGGGACGCCGTCGCCCGGTTCGGCGCCTCGCTGGCCGGGCGCGCCGAGGCGTTCGCCGTCACCGCCGTGTTCTCGCCCGTCGACGGCGGCCAGGAGCGGGAGGCCGCCGAGATCCTGCGCGCCGAGACGGGCCCCGACACGACCGTCCTGCTCTCCAGCGACGTCGGCACCCTCGACCTGCTGGCCCGCGAGAACGCCACGGTGCTCGACGCCGCCCTGTCCGTGCTCGTGGCCCGGGTCGCCGACGAGCTGACCGCCACCCTGCCCCGCCTCGGCCTCGCCCCCGGCGCCGCCGTCCTCGTCACCCGCAGCGACGGCACGCTGATGAGCCTGGAGTACCTGCGCCGCCAGCCCGGACTCAGCCTGGGCAGCGGGCCCGCCTGCACCATCCGCGGCGCCGGACTCCTGGCCGGCCTCCGGGACGCCGTGGTCGCCGACATCGGTGAACGCCGCGCCCGGGTCGGAGCGCTGACCGGCGGCTACCCGCAGGAGGCCGGACCCGGCGAACGCATCGGCGGCGTCCCGGTCAGCCTGCGCTTCCCCGACCTGATCACCGTGCGCGCCGACGCCCACCGCGAACTCGCCGAGGCCGCCGACCGGATGCGCCCCGCCGCCGGACCCCTCCCGCTGATCCTGGTCGGCGGCGGTGCCGGCGGAGTACCCGCCGGAGTGCTGGCCGGGTTCGATGTCGTACGGCCCGAACACGGCGGCGTGGCCGGGGCGTTCGGCGCCGCGGCCAGCCCGGTCGGCGGCCACTGCGACCGCATCGTCCGCCGGGGCCCCGGCCGACGGCTCGACGCCGTACGCGACGAAGTGCGCGACCTGGCCCGAGCCGGTGCCGTACGGGCAGGGGCCGATCCCAGGCGCGTACGCACCCACGCGGAGCCGGACCTCCCGGTGCCGTATCTGCCCGGTGCGGTGCTCCTGCGGGCCCGCGCCGTCGGGCCTCCCCTTCCGCTCTGAACCCCGCTCGACGCCCCTTCCCCCTCCCCTCCGGAGCAGCCCGGTGCCGTGCTGCTGCGCCCTCCTGCCCGCCCGCTCACCCGAGGACCCGTCCCCATGACCCAGCAGTTCCATGTGGATCAAGAGCCATCCGCACAGACGCAAGCACAGAACCAGGCGCAGAACCAGGCACAGACGCGGCAGCAGGACGAGGACTACCCGCTGGAGCGGGTGCCGCGCGCGGCCCGCTACTCCTGGTTCAACGTCGCGGTGCAGCGCTTCGGCCAGCTCTCCGACCTGACGCAGTTCCTGCTGGGCGCCGCGCTCGGCGCCGGACTCTCCTTCTGGGGCGCCTTCTGGGCGTTCACGCTCGGTTCCGTGATCCTGGAGATCGTCTGCATATTCGTCGGCATCGCCGGCATGCGGGAGGGCCTGTCCACCTCGATGCTGGTCCGCTGGACCGGCTTCGGCCGTTACGGCTCCGCCCTCATCGGACTCGTCATCGCGGTCAGCCTGTTCGGCTGGTTCGGTGTGCAGACGGCGGTGTTCGCGGCCGGGCTGCACTCCATCGTGCCCGCGCTTCCGGTCTGGGCCTGGTGCCTGATCTGCGGGCTCGGAGTCACCGCGCTCGTACTGCGCGGCTTCCGCGCCATGGGCTGGACCGCGTTCGTCACCGTGCCCGCCTTCCTCGGCCTCGCGGGCTGGGCGATGATGGTCGAGTTCTCCCGGCACGACGTCGGCGACCTGGTGGCCTCGGCGCCGTTCGGCGCCCACATGTCCGTCGCCACCGGCGCGACCATAGTCGCCGGCTCGTACATCGTCGGCGCGGTCACCACCCCCGACATGACCCGCTTCAACCGCAACACCGGCGACGTCGTCAAGCAGACGGTGGTGGGCATCAGCCTCGGCGAGTACGTCCTGGGCCTGGGCGGCGTGCTGCTCGCCTACGCGGTGAAGTCCTCCGACCTGATCGCCATCATCACGTCCTCCTCCGGTGTCATCGGCGTCATCGTCCTGGTCTCCGCCACCGTGAAGATCAACAACTGGAACCTGTACTCCTCGTCGCTCGGCCTGATCGGCGCGGTCGAGGCGCTCTTCAAGGTCCGCCTCAACCGGGTCGGCACGACCGTCACGATCGGTGTGCTCGGCAGCCTCGCCGCGGCCGCCGGAATCCTGGACCGGTTCACCGACTTCCTCACCGTGCTCGGTGTCCTCACCCCGCCCGTCGCCGGGATCATGGTCGCCGAGTACTTCGTGGTGAAGAAGTGGCGGCCGCAGCTGGACGCCTCGCGCGCGGCCGGCCGGCTGCCCGGGACCGAACCCAGCTGGGTGCCGGCCACGATCGCCCTGTGGACCGCCGCCTCCCTGTTCGGCTGGCTCGGCGACCACTACCAATGGTGGGGTATCCCGGCGCTCGACTCCCTGCTGCTGGCCGGTCTCGGCTATGTCGTCCTCGGCAAGCTCGGCCTGGTGCGCGGGGCCCGTGAGCTGCCGTTCGAACAGCCCGTACGTCCCGCGGCGGCGATCGAGGCGGAAACGGGCACGGCCTGGTCGCCGAAGGCCACCGCCTGACATCCCCGTCCCTACGAAGCCCGCCATGAAACCCCCTACGAAAGACAGACACACCATGCGCATCGGAATCGACGTCGGAGGCACCAACACCGACGCCGCCCTTCTGGGGGACGACGACCGGATCATCGCGACCGCGAAGACCCCCACCACCTCCGACATCACCTCCGGCGTGACCGCGGCGATCCGGGCACTCGACCCGCCGATGGAAGCCGTCACCGCCGTGATGATCGGCACGACCCACTTCCTCAACGCGCTGATCGAGGGCGCCCGGCTCGCACCCGTCGCCGCGGTACGCCTCGGCCTGCCCGCCACGGCGGCGCTGCCGCCGATGACCGACTGGCCGGAGCGCCAGCGGGTGGCCGTCGGCGGGCACGGCTATCTCTGCCACGGCGGCCGGGAGTTCGACGGACGGCGGCTGTCTCCGCTCGACCCCGAGGAACTGAAGCGCACCGCCGCCGACATCGCCGCGCGCGGACTGACCTCGGTGGCCGTCTCGTCGGTGTTCTCCCCGGTCGCCGAGGAGGACGAGCGCCGGGCCGCCGAGATCCTCGGTGCCGAGCTGGGCCCCGGCGTGCACTTCTCGCTCTCGCACGAGCTCGGCCGGGTCGGACTGCTGGCCCGCGAGAACGCCACGATCATCAACGCGGCCCTGCGGGACCTGGCGACCGCGATCGTGGAGTCGTTCGCCAAATCGCTCGCCGAGGTGTCGCTGACCGCCCCGTTCTTCCTGTCGCAGAACGACGGCACGCTGATGGACGTGGACTTCGCCCGCGCCTACCCGGTGGCCACCTTCGCGTCGGGGCCCACCAACTCGATGCGCGGAGCCGCCTTCCTGTCCGGACTCGGCGACTGCGCGGTCGTCGACGTCGGCGGCACCACCGCGGACGTCGGCATCCTGGCCGGGGGCTTCCCGCGCGAGGCCGCGGGGGAGAGCGAGGCCGCGGGCATCCGTACCAACTTCCGTATCCCCGACGTCCTCTCGCTCGGCATCGGCGGTGGCTCCCTGGTGTCGCCGGACGGCGAGACCGGCCCCCGCTCGGTCGGATTCCGGCTCACCGAGGAGGCGCTGGTCTTCGGTGGTACGACCCTGACGGCGACCGACCTCGCGGTGGCCGCGGGCCGCGCCGACATCGGCGACCGCTCCCGGGTCGCGCATCTGGACCCGGAGTTCACCGCCCGCGCGCTCGACCGGATCGCCGAGCGGCTGGCGGAGACCGTCGACCGGATGCGTACCTCGGCGGGGCCACTGCCGGTCGTCGCGGTGGGCGGCGGCAGCGTGCTGGTGCCCACGGCCCTGCCCGGCTTCGACGATGTGCGCCGCCCCGGCCACTTCGACGTCGCCAACGCGGTGGGCGCCGCCATCGCCCAGGTCGGCGGAGAGGTGGACCGGGTCTTCCAGGTCCCGGAGGGGCGTCGGGACTCGGTGCTCGCCGAGGCCCGCGAGGAGGCCGTGGGCCGGGCCGAGAGCGCGGGCGCCCGGCCCGGCACGGTCCGCATCGTCGACGTGGAGGAGGTCCCGCTGGCCTATCTGCCGGGCGGTGCGACCCGGATCCGGGTCAAGGCGGTCGGCGATCTCGACCTGAACGGCATCGGCAGCACCCGCGCCCCGGCCGGGGCGCGCGACACCCATGGAGCAGCGTCACATGCGTGAGATCAACCTCGACAACCTGGACGACATCGCGCGCGGCGCGGGCATCCTCGGCACCGGCGGGGGCGGCGACCCGTACATAGGCAAGCTGCTGGCCCGCGAGGCCATCCGCAAGCACGGCCCGGTCCGGCTCGTCGCCTTCGACGAGGTGCCGGCCGACGCGACCGTGGTACCCGTCTCGGGGATGGGCGCGCCGACCGTGCTGCTGGAACGCGTCCCCGCCGGCGGCGAGGAAGTGGCCGCCCTGCGCGCCCTGGAGAAGCACATCGGCCGGGCCGCCACCCATATCGCGCCGATCGAGGTCGGTGGCGTCAACTCCATGCTGCCCATCGCCTGCGCCGCCGAGGCGGGGCTGCCGCTGGTCGACGGCGACGCCATGGGCCGCGCCTTTCCCGAGGCGCAGATGGTGCTGCCCGGTCTGATCGGGGTGGCCAACACCCCGATGGCGCTCGCCGACGACAAGGGCAACAGCATCATCGTCGACGCCGTCTCCAACCACGCCGCCGAGCGCATCGCGCGGGCGGTCTGCGTGGAGCTCGGCTGCCAGATCTCCAGCGCCGACACCGTGATGCGGGGCGACCAGCTCGCCGACGGGCTCGTCCCCGCCACGCTGACGCTCGCCGAACGGCTCGGCTCCGCCGTGCGCGAGGCGCGCGCCGCGCACACCGACCCGGTGCGCGCGGCCCGCACCATGCTGTCCGGCACGCACCTGCTGACCGGCAAGGTGATCGACGTGAGCCGCCGCACCCAGGGCGGCTTCGCCCGGGGCAGCGCCCGGATCGAGGGCATCGGCGACGACGCCGGAAGGGTGCTGGAACTCGGCTTCCAGAACGAGCATCTGCTGGCCACCCGCGACGGCGAGACGGTCGCCACCACGCCCGACCTCATCTGCGTGCTGGACACCGACACCGGCGACCCGGTGACCACGGAGGGCCTGCGCTACGGCCTGCGCGTCAGCGTCCTCGCGGCCCCCTGCGACCCGCGCTGGACCACCCCGGGCGGCCTGGCGCTCGCCGGACCGCGGTACTTCGGGTACGACGTGGACTATCTGCCGTTCCGGCAGAGCTGACCCACGGGCCGGACCACACCGGCGCCCGGCCGGTCCGCTCCCCGCGGGCCGGCCGGGCAGTCCCTTTCGCCGAGTGATCCCGGCCGAGCGATCCCTTTCGGGCGGTCCCTTCCTCAGACCGCGCGCTTGCCGCTCTTCATGGATACGGCGGCGCAGGCCAGTCCCAGCAGCACGGTCAGACCGCCGATGATGACGTTGTTGAGGACGATGCCGAGGTCGGGGCTGCTGCCGACGATCCACGTCGAGATGATCGTCCAGGCACCCATGGCGCAGATGGCCCAACTCAGGCCGTACATGCGCTCCGGCATGACGGTGAACCCGAGGCCCAGCGCGGCGATTGCGATACCCATGATCAGGTTGTGCGTCGCGAGGGTGGGCTGACTTGCCGTGAAGTGCAGCACCCACGGCGAGATGGCGCAGTAGAGACCGACGAGGAACACCGGTGCGTCCACCAGGGCCACATCGCGGCCACCGAGCATGCGGGCATAGCGATCACGCATTTCGGAAACATCGGGGTGACTGGCCATGTCACGGCCGGTGTGCGAGAGGTTTGACATGGGGTTCGTCTCCTTCGCTCCTGCAGGCCGACCCGTCGCTTCTGTGCGATAAGCAGCCTGCTATGCCATTCTGCGCTTATACCGCCCTTATGTGTAGATTCAGGACTCGCGAAAATCCGAGGGAAGCGCACGAGGCTCCGCGGTAACCACGTGAGACTCCGCGGGAACCGCGCACGGTGAGGCCCCGTCCAGCCGCCGCGCCAGGGACACCAGGCCGGGCGTGCGCAGCACCCGGTCCCCGTACCCCGGCAGCGGCACGTGCAGTGGCTCCGTCCAGCGCGCCGGGATCGCGCCGAAGCCGTACACCGCGCCCGCCAGACCGCCGGTCACGGCGGCGACCGTGTCGGTGTCCCCGCCCACGTCGACCGCCGCCGCCAGGGCGTTCTCGTACGTATCCGTGGTGCGCAGCGCCCACAGCGCGGTGCCCAGGCACGGCCAGACCGCACCGTTGAACTCCGTCGCCGCCTCCGGGTGCCAGTCCAGCGCGAGGACGGTGGCCCAGCGCTCCCGGTGATCCTCGTGCACGGCGTCCAGCGCGCCCGGGACGGCAAAGAGCGGATCGTCGCCGCCCAGTGCCACCCGGATCAGCTCGTGGAGCACGGCGGTGCCTTCCCAGGCGGCCCGGTCGCCATGGGTCAGCGCGGCGATCCGGCGGCCGGCGTCCATGGTCGCCGTCCGGCCCTCCGCCGCGAAGTGCACGGCGGACGTGGCCGCCCGCATCAGCGAACCGTTGCCCGCCGCACGGCCGTCGACCTGGAAGTGCAGCGCCGCCGCGAGATCCCACGCGTCCCCGCTCGTCAGGACGGTCTCGGTCTGCAGCCCGATGTCCTTCGGATCGCCGGCCGCCCACCGGCAGAACCGGCCGAACATGTCGGGAAGGTCGAGGCCGCCCCGCTCCAGCAGGGATTCCGCGACCAGGACGGCCATCTGCGTGTCGTCCGTGGCCTCACCCGGATCCCAGCCGCCGCCCCCGCACATCGTGCCGACGCCGTCCGGGAAGCGGGCCGAGTACACCCCGGCGGGGCCGAACTCGAACGGCGCGCCCAGCGCGTCACCCACCGCCGAACCGACGACGGCGCCCGCCACCCGGTCCTGCCGTTCCACGTGGTCCGGAGGATTCATCCGGTCAGCGTACGGACGACGCCCGCCTCCCGTACGCCGCGGGGTGTGCCCCGGCTCAGGAGACGTCGACCACCACCGAGTGCCAGCCGGTCGCGCCGTCGGGCACGGTGCCGGTCCGCTGCCCGGTCTGGGTGGCGCCGGTGCCGTCCGTCGCCCGGACTTCGAGGGTGTGGCGGCCCGACGTGGCCGGCCACTTCCAGACCCACTGGCGCCAGGTGTCCCTGCTGTCCTGTGCCGCCAGCCGGGCCGGGTGCCACGGACCGCCGTCCACCCGGACCTCCACCCGCGAGATGCCGCGGTGCTGCGCCCAGGCGACCCCGGCCACCGGTACGGTGCCGGGCTTGGGGGACGCGAGGGCGCGGGGGGTGTCGATCCGGGACTCGGTCTTGACCGGTGCCTGCTGGGCCCAGCTCCGCCTGACCCAGTAGGCGTCGTACGCGTCGAACGTCGTCAGCTCGATGTCCTCGACCCATTTGCAGGCCGACACGTATCCGTACAGACCGGGGACGACCATCCGGACCGGGAAGCCGTGCGCGAAGGGCAGCGGCTCGCCGTTCATGCCGAAGGCCAGCATCGCGTCGCGCCCGTCCATGACCGTCTCGACCGGTGTGCCGATCGTCATGCCGTCGACGGATCGCGCCACGAGCTGGTCGGCGGGCCCGCCCGCCGACGGCGGCCGCACCCCCGCCTCGCGCAGCAGATCGGCCAGCCGTACCCCGATCCACCTGGCATTGCCCACGTACGGGCCGCCGACCTCGTTGGAGACGCAGGCCAGCGTGATGTCCCGCTCGATGGTCTCCCGGCGCAGCAGGTCGTGGAGGCCGACCGTGACGGGCCGGGCGACACCCTCGCCGTGGATCCTCAGCCGCCACCCGGCCGCGTCGAGCCGGGGCACGACCAGGGCCGTGTCCACCCGGTAGAAGTCCTCGGCCGGGGTGATGAAGGGGCTCAGCCCCCGGATCCGCAGATCGGCGCCGGCCGGGACCGCCGGGGCGGCGGAATCGGGTACGGGCAGGACCAGGTCGTGACGTGAGGCGGTGGCCCCGGCCTGGACGGAGGAGGTGAGCCGCCGCCCCAGGAGTCCCGCGCCGGCCGAGAGCGCCGTCGCCACGGTCGCCGTGATGACGAAGCCGCGGCGGTCGTAGGCGCCGTACGCCCCGTCCGTCGCGCGCGGCGGACGGGGAGCCGTCGCCAGCCGTCCGGCCAGGAGGAAGAGCACCCCGGCGCCCACCGCGGCGCCCACCACCGAGGGCAGCGCGTCGGGCGCGCTGCCCTCCGGCCGCCCCACCGCGGCCACTGCCCCGACCGCGCCGAAGACCAGGACGGCCGCCGATCCGGTCCGGCGGTGGTGCAGCGCCAGCACTCCGACCGCCATGGCGAAGACCGCCAGCAGCACCACGATGCCCAGCTGCAGCACCAGCTTGTCGCCGGTACCGAAATGCCGTACGGCGAACTCCTTCAGGGCCGGCGGAGAGCGGTCGATGACCGCCCCGCCCACGGCCGTGACCGGCCCCGCCTCGGGGCGCACGAAGGCCGAGACCAGCTGGGCGACGGCCAGGGCGCAGAACCCGGCGATCAGTCCGCCGAGCGCGGCGAGGGCGGTACGGGCTCCGCGCGCCCCCTCGGCCGGTGAGGTCCGGTGGCGTTGCGCATCGGCTTCTTTCACGCGAGCTGCCTCCCTGGCGGCGCCTCGGCTCTCCGGCGGCGCTCCGGAGGCGGTAGCGGTACAAAACGGTCAGTGGGCGAGATCCTTCCATGCGGTCGGGAATTCGCGATACATCGTGGTTGACGCGTCTGGGTGAACGCGATATGTTCGCTCACGAGTATTCGACGGCGAGGTAAGGGTGGTGGGGGCGGTGGCCAAGCGGCGCAAGCTCGGCAATCCGCTGGCGCTGACGGTCATGGTGCTGCTCGCCGAGCGCTCCATGCACCCGTACGAGATCGCCCAGACGCTTCGGCGGCGCGGCAAGGAGCACAGCGTCAAGATCAATTTCGGCTCGCTCTACACCGTCGTCCAGAACCTGGAGAAGCACGGGTACGTGGAGGTGGCCGGCGTCCAGCGACAGGGCAACCGCCCCGAGCGCACGCTTTACGGCATCACCGAGGCCGGGCGTGCGGAGATGCTGGACTGGCTATCCGATCTGGTCGCCGTCCCCGCCGCCGAATACCCGGTCTTCGAGACGGCGCTGTCGCTGCTGCCGGTGCTGCCGCCGCAGGACGTGGCGGAGCTGATGGAGACCCGGGGGGCGGCGCTGGCGATCCAGGCGGCGGCCCTGCGAGGTGTCCTCGGTCAGCTGGGGGAGAAGCTGCCCCGCGTCTTCGTCATCGAGACCGAATATCAACTGCACATGATCGACGCACAGTTGGAGTGGATCAAGAACTTCCGCACCGAACTCGCCGACGAGACGATCAGCGGGATCGAGGAGTGGAAGTCCTTCCACGAGACCGGTGAAGTCCCGCAGGACTGGCAGGACCTGGACGAGCAGGAGATCGTCCTGGACCCGGGGCGGAACGGCTAGCACCTCGCGGCGTTGCCGAAACGCCGGACAGCTCCGCTATCAGGACGCTCCGGCGCCTTGCGATGCACCGCACCAGACGCCGCGCCCTGCCCGACCCTGATCCGCCGGACAGGCCCCAGGGCCATTCGTTCGGATCGGGCCGGAGCCGAACGAAAGGCCCTGGACGCAGGAAACCAGACAGGGAAAGACCCCGGCGGGAGCTGTTGGAGCAGCGACCGCCGGGGTCTCGAACCCCGAACCGGTCACGCCGTGGAGGCGAGCCGGGCGATCGAGGTGCGGCACACCAAGGATAGCCCGGCGCTCTTCACGCGGATCGGCTCGGCATGCCCGAGTGCTCGGTGCACCCGAGCACCCCGCCGACCACAGGAGAGCTCTGCCATGAGCACCCGTGCGCCCGCAGTAGCGGCGCGAAATCTGATCAAGACCTATCCCGGCGATGTCACCGCCCTGGGCGGCATGGACCTCACCATCGAGGCCGGTACGGTCTTCGGACTGCTCGGCCCCAACGGCGCCGGCAAGTCCACCACCGTCAAGATCCTGACCACCCTGGCCCGTCCCGACTCCGGCACCGCGACCGTCGCCGGACACGACGTGCTGCGCCACCCCGACCGGGTCCGCCGCGCCATCGGCGTCGTCGCCCAGAAGTCCGGCGCCGACCCGGTCGCCACCGGCCGGGAGAACCTTCTGCTCCAGGGCAGGCTGTACGGGATGCGGGGCACGGCCGTCCGGCGTCGCGCAGATGAGCTGCTGGACCGCTTCGACCTCGCCGACGCGGGGAACCGCCAGGTCAAGGGGTACTCCGGGGGGATGCAGCGGCGCCTCGACGTGGCGCTCGGCCTGGTCCACCGTCCCGAGGTGCTCTTTCTCGACGAACCCACCACCGGACTCGACCCCGAGGCCCGTACGGCGATGTGGGACGAGATCGCCCGGCTGGCCGGCGACGAGGGGCTGACCATCGTCCTGACCACGCACTACCTGGAGGAGGCCGACCGGCTCGCCGAGCGGATCGCGATCGTCGACCGCGGCCGGATCGTCGTCGAGGGCACCCCCGACGAACTCAAGGGTGAACTCCGGGGCGACGCCGTCCACATGGAGCTGCGCACCGAGGGCGACACCGGGGCGACCACCGCCGCGCTGACCGGACTGCCCGGTGTGCACGAGGTGCTGGTCGACGGCCGCCGGGTGAGCGTACGCGCCGAGGACGGCGCCGCGGCCGTCCCCGTCCTGCTCACCGCCCTGGAGCGGGCCGGCGCGGCGGTCGCCGCCGCGACCGTGGCCCGCCCCTCCCTCGACGACGTCTATCTCCGCTACGCCGGACGGCGCTTCGCCGAGGCCGAAGCCGCGGACGCCGGGAACACCCCCGCCCTGACCCCCGCCGGAGGACCCCGATGAGCAGCCAAGCACTCGCCCAGACCTGGTACATGACCCAGCGTCAGCTCATGGCGATCATCCGGCAGCCGGTCTTTCTGGTGATCTCCCTGATCCAGCCGGTGATCTGGCTGTTCCTGTTCGGCAACCTCTTCAAGAAGGTCGTCGAGCTCGGCGGCTTCGGCACCACGTCGTATCTGGACTACCTGATCCCGGGCATCGTGGTGATGAGCGCGCTCGGATCGAGCATGTGGGCCGGGATGGGCACCCTGGAGGAGATCGAGCGGGGCACGCTCAACCGTTTCCTGACGACACCGGTCAGCCGCAACGCGCTGATGAACGCCAATGTTGTGCAGAACGGCATCAGCACCGCCGCGCAGTCCGTCATCATCGTGCTGCTCGGCCGGGCCGCCGGGGCCACCTATCCGGGCGGCGCGGGCGGACTGCTGATCCTGGTCGTCGCCTCGGTGCTGCTCGGTACGGTCTTCGGCGCGCTCTCCAACGCCCTGGGCATGCTGGTCCGCCGACGAGAGTCGATCATCGGCATCAACACCTTTCTGCTGCTGCCGCTGACCTTCCTCTCCTCCTCCTTCATGGCCCCGAGCCGGATGCCGTCCTGGATGCGGCACATCGCCGACTTCAACCCGGTCAACTGGGCGATGGTGGCGGGCCGTTCGGCGCTGAGTGCCGCCCCGGACCAGGGTGTGGTGCTCAGCCGCGGGGGAGCCCTTCTGGTCCTCGCGGTGGTGGCGGTCGGGCTGTCGACCCGTACGTTCCGCTCGTACCAGAAGTCCGTCTGACGGGCGCACCTACGACAGCGTCGTACCGCCGACCCGGTCCGGGGCCGAATCCCCGGGCCGGGTCCTCGACTTCAGTACCGCCCTCAGCGCGAGGAAGATCAGCAGCCCGAACGGCGAGAGCAGGATCGTCAGCACCAGCAACGGCCCCATCACCAGCGGGGAGATGCCCAGCCGACGCCCTTCCAGGAACATCCACTGGCCCAGCAGCAGATCCCAGGCGATCACCTGCGCCCAGATCGCCCCCGCCCCGTTCGCCAGCGCCATCAGATCGCGGAAGGTGTCGAGGTCGGGGCTGCGCACCGCGTCCCAGAGCTCGGGGAAGACGGGCACGGACATGATCAGGTAGAGCGCCAGCACCGGCAGAACGGTGAGCGGCGAGGCGGCGATGCGCGCCGTGAGGCGTCGGCCGGGCGCCAGGATCATCAGCAGCCAGAACGGGGCTGCCAGGAAGAACGAGATCTCGAAGAGTGCACCGGTCATGACGCGAGCTCCTTCCGGGCGGAAGCGGAAGCGGAACCGGAAGCGGTGCGGGTGCGGGTTCCGGAGCCGGCGCCGGAGCAGGCGTCGGAATCGGGGCCGGCGTCGGCGTCGGAATCGGGGCCGGTCCGCCGCCGTACGGGAGCCGGCCTCAGTGCCCCGAAGGCGCCGGTGGCGCTCGCGACCGCGAGCAGGGCGGCGGCGCCGAGCGTCGCACCGTCCGGGTGGATCAGCGGCTGGCCGCGCAGCGCCTGCCAGGTGACCAGTGCGACGACCGCCGCGTATGCCGCCGAGGCCACCAGCACCAGCCGCAGCCGGACCCGCGGGTCGCGCAGCCGCGGGAAGCGCGGGGCCAGGGAGACCAGTGCGAGCAGGAAGAGCGGCAGCAACTGGAGCGCGTGCATCCCGATGAAGTGCGGGATGCGCAGATCGCCGCCGGTCGTGGACCAGCCGGTGAGGGGCATCGACGGGCCGCCGTCCGGTACGCCGACGGAGTGCGCGCCGACCACATCGGCGGTGTCCAGGTTCCCGGCCGCCCGCTGCTCGGGGGTGGGCCGGGTCATCAGGAAGCCGAATCCGGCGCCCACCAGGGCGAGCAGCACGCCGGAGCGGATCGCCCAGGCGGAGGCGCGGTCGGCGATACGGGCGCGCAGCAGCAGGATCGCGATGACCAGCGTGCTGGTCCACAGGATGACGACGGTGACGGCCATCGCGCTGAACAGCGTCTCGTCGAACGGGGTGGCGTGGTTGAAGTGGCTCCGCTTCCCGCGGACCACCTGCCCGGTGATGATCGCCATCTCGACCAGGCTGGACAGCGCGACCACGGTCCCGGCCCACCGGCCGACCCGTCGGCCACGGGTGACCAGCGTCAGCATCCAGGCGAGGGCGAGTGCGTACACGGCGAACGAGGCCGCGAATTTGAACGGTTTGAACCATATCGCCGCGCCCACCAGGACCCGGTCGTCGACTATGAGGCCGATGGCCGAGACGACCGTCATGACGGCCATCGCCGCGGCGAAGAGGACTAGCGGCCGATGCCAGGAACGCCACGAAGACATGAGGACCCCTCAGAGATTATGGATAGCAGCACTTTCCGCTATCCGATAGCGGAACTATCTATGATGGGTCGGGGGATTGGCAAGGGCAGGAAGGAAGAACGCGCGGTGCGCATCGGCGAGTTGAGCAACAGGTCCGGGGTCCCGGTACCGACGATCAAGTTCTACGTACGTGAAGGGCTGCTGCCCGCAGGGCAGTTGACCAGCCCGAACCAGGCGAGCTACGACTCCGGCCATGAGCGCAGGCTGCGACTGATCCGCGCCCTGCTGGATGTCGGCGGGCTCTCGCTGGCCGCCATCGGCGATGTGCTGCGGGTGGTCGAGGATCCGGCGCAGCCGGTGCACAAGGTGCTGGGCGCCGCGGCGAAGCGCCTTACCCCGGTGCACGGGGACGGGTCGGGGCCCGAGCTGGAGGACGCCCGCGAAGAGGTGGCGGAGCTGCTGGAGCGGCGCGGCTGGCGGGCCGCGGCGCACGGCCCGGCGGGCGATTCCCTGGCCGAGGTGATCGTCGCACTGCGGCGGGCCGGGCACGGGGGGTTCGTCGAGCTGCTCGACGACTACGCGGCCGCCGCCGAACCGGTCGCACGGGCCGACCTCGACTATGTGGGACGGCGGGTGGCGCGCGAGGACCTGGTGGAGAGCGTGGTGGTGGGCACGGTGCTGGGGGAGGCGATGTTCGGCGCGCTGCGACGGCTCGCGCACGCGGACGCGTCCGCGCGTGCGTACGAGGGGGGCGGCGGGGGCGGTGCGGGCGGCGACGACGCGGGCGGTCCGGACGGCGACGGGGCGCAGGTGCGGGGCGCCGGTGGGTGACCCGGTGCCCCGGACACGGGTACGCCCCGGCCGGCGGCCGGGGCGTACGGGTGCGATCAGGTGTTACGCGGCGCTCTCCTGCTCGCGCTCCACCTGTGCGTTCCACTCGCGCTTGACCGAGCGCCAGGAGTCGTCGTTCTGGCCGAGCCGCCAGTAGCCGGAGATGGACAGCCGGGGGAGCGGGATCCCGCGGTCCAGGCGCAGATGGCGGCGGATCTCCTTCACGAAGCCCGCCTCGCCGTGGACGAACGCCTGGACCTCGCCCGCGGGGAACTCCAGCTCCTTCACGGCGGCGGTCAGCGCCTCGCCGACCGGGCGCTCCCCGCGGTGCAGCCAGGTCACCTCGACGCCGTCGGGCGTCACGATCTTCTGCTCCTCCGCCGCGTCCGCCACCTCGACGAACGCGTGCACCACCGCGCCCGCCGGCATCTGCTCCAGGGCCGCCGCGATGGCCGGCAACGCGCTCTCGTCGCCCACCAGGAGGTGCCAGTCCGCCGAGGTGTCCGGGCCGTAACCGCCTCCCGGGCCCAGGAAGGTCACCTGCTCGCCCGGCACCGCCCGCATCGCCCAGGGCCCGGCGAGGCCCTCGTCGCCGTGGACCACGAAGTCGATCGCCAGCTCCCGGGTGACCGGGTCCCAGGAACGCACCGTGTACGTACGGGTCGTGGGCCACAGCTCCCGCGGCTGCTCCTCGCGGATGCGGGATATGTCGAAGGGGTGCGCGTAGTCGGCGCCCTCGGGGGCGAAGCAGAGCTTGACGTAGTGGTCGGTGAACCCGGAGAGCCCGAAGCCGGCGAGGCCCTCGCCGCCGAGCACCACGCGCACCATGTGCGGGGTGATCTGCTCGGTGCGCACCACCTGGGCCCCCTGCGCCGTGGGTGCCTGCCGTGCCGGTCGTTCTGCCACGAGGTTCTCCCTGCTCCGATGTGCTAAGGCTTACCTAAGCTAGCACCTCAGTCGCGCAGAGTGGAGAGCAGGCGCTGGAGCGCACCGCCCAGTCCCCACCGCTTCGCGAGGGCTTCGAGGGCGGCGGGATCGCGCGGCCCGGCGGGCAGCGCGGGGTCGAATTCCGGCAGGGGTACGTCATCGGCGACCCGGACCACCTTGGGTGCGACGGCCACGTAGTCCCGCGCCTCGTCGAGCCGCTTGCGCTGCGACGGTGTCAGCCTGGCCTTCGGGTCGTCGACGGCGGCCATGATCCCGGCCAGGTCGCCGAAGGCGTCCAGCAGCTTCGCCGCGGTCTTCTCGCCGATGCCGGGGACGCCCGGCAGCCCGTCGCTCGGGTCGCCGCGCAGCAGGGCCAGATCGACGTATCCGGAGCCGTCCACCCCGTACTTCTCCCGCAGCCACGCCTCGTCCGTCAGCTGGAGCGAGCCGACGCCCTTCAGCGGGTAGAGCACCCGCACCCCGCGGGCGTCGTCGACCAGCTGGTAGAGGTCCCGGTCGCCGGTGACGATGTCCACGGGGCCGGTGGCCAGGCCGCTGAGCGTGCCGATCACATCGTCCGCCTCGTAGCCCGCGACACCGACCCGGGCGATGCCGAGCGCGTCGAGCACGTCCTCGATGACCGGCACCTGAGGGGCCAGGGTGTCCGGGGTCTCCTCCTCGTCGGGCAGCCCCTCGGCGGTCTCCACCGCGACCCGGTGCGCCTTGTACGAGGGGATCAGCTCGACCCGCCAGTGGGGCCGCCAGTCCGCGTCCATGCAGGCGACCAGGTCGTCCGGCCGGTGGTCCTGCACCAGGCGCCCGATGAAGTCGAGCAGGCCGCGCACGGCGTTGACCGGTGTCCCGTCCGGCGCGCGCACCGAATCGGGGACCCCGAAGTAGGCGCGGTAGTAGAGGGGGGCGGTGTCGAGGAGCATCAGGCGTCGCGTCACACCCCGATGATGCCGCACACCACTGACACCGGCCGTCGCGGACACCGTCCGTCAGGGACACGGAGGGCCGGGGGACGGGTGGCGGCAACCATCCGTTCATACGTGACCTGGATCACTCTTGTGTTTGGGCTGTGTAAGTGGGGGCAGGCGCGCAGCCGGAGCGGATCACGTACCGGTTTCAACCAGTGCACGTGTCATGCGGGCCGAATCCGCGCCGCTCCACGGTCTGCCGGAGGGGGTGGCAGACCGTTTTTCGGTTCAACCCGCGAGGTGTATGTGTCAAGGCTGCAAGCTGAACGCTTGTACAAAGTGTTCGGCAGACGACCCGATCAAGCCGTGCAGAAGCTCGAAAGCGGTGCCGACCGCGACGAGCTGCGCGCCGACGGAACGACCGCAGCGGTGATCGATGCCTCGTTCACCGTCGAACCGGGACAGATCTTCGTCGTGATGGGTCTGTCCGGGTCCGGAAAGTCGACGTTGCTGCGCATGCTCAACGGCCTTCTGGAGCCCACAGCCGGACGCGTGCTCTTCGACGGCCAGGACCTGACCGCCCTGAGCCCCGCCGAACTGCGCCATGTCCGGTCCTCCAAGATCAGCATGGTGTTCCAGCACTTCGCGCTCTTCCCCCACCGCAGTGTGCTGGAGAACGCCGGATACGGCCTGGAGGTCCAGGGTGTGCCGCGCGCCGAGCGCGAGAAGCGCGCCGCCGAGGCGCTGGAGCTGACCGGCCTCGCCGGCTGGGAGAAGTCCTGGCCCGACGAGCTGTCCGGCGGCATGCAGCAGCGTGTCGGCCTGGCCCGCGCCCTGGCCACCGACGCCGACCTGCTGCTGATGGACGAGTCCTTCAGCGCACTCGACCCGCTGATCCGCCGCGACATGCAGGATCAGCTGCTCGAACTGCAGAAGCGGCTGAAGAAGACCATCGTCTTCATCACCCACGACCTCAACGAGGCCATGCGCCTCGGCGACCGCATCGCCGTGATGCGCGACGGGAAGATCGTCCAGCTCGGCACCGCCGAGGACATCCTCGTCACCCCGGCCAACGACTACGTCGCCTCCTTCACCCAGGACGTCGACCGGACCCGGGTGCTGACCGCGGGCGCCATCATGGCCGAACCGCACACCGTCATGGGCACCAGCACGGACGACGGCAAGGAACTGCGCACCGCGGCCGATGTGCTCGCGGCCGCCCCGGCCACCGTCACCGAGTCCACGCCGATCATCGAGCTCTTCACGCCCTGCTCGCAGAGCGGAGTGGCGGTCGCCGTGACCGACGCCGGGGGCAAGCTCGTCGGCGTCGTACCCCGCGCACGGCTGCTCGCCGTGCTCGGTGAGCCGATGACCCCCACCGAGGTTCCGCAGGACATCGAGCCCGGCGCGGCCGGCACGAAGAAGGTGGCCAGTGTTTAGGCTCCCTCTCGGCGACTGGGTCGACTCCGCCGTCGACTGGCTGCAGACCCATCTGGCCTGGCTGTTCGACGCGATCAGCTCGATCGTCAGCAATATGTTCGACGGCATAGCCGCCGTACTCTCCGCCCCCGCCCCGCTGCTCTTCGCGGGCATCGTCGCGGTCATCGCCTGGTGGCTGCGCGGTCTGCTCGCCGGTGTGCTCGCCTTCGTCGGCTTCGCCGTCATCGACTCCGTCGAGCTGTGGGACGAGGCGATGGATACCCTCACCCTGGTGCTCGTCGCCACCATCATCGCGCTGGTGCTGGCCGTACCGCTGGGCATCTGGGCGTCCCGCTCCAAGACCGTCAGCGCGGTGACCCGGCCGGTCCTGGACTTCATGCAGACCATGCCCGCCATGGTCTATCTGATCCCCGGCGTCATCTTCTTCGGCGTCGGCGTGGTGCCCGGCATCATCGCCACCATCATCTTCTCGCTGCCCCCGGGCGTCCGGATGACCGAGCTCGGCATCCGCCAGGTCGACGGCGAGCTCGTCGAGGCGGCCGAGGCGTTCGGCACCACCCGGCGCAACACCCTGCTGCGGGTCCAGCTGCCGCTCGCGCTGCCCACGATCATGGCGGGCATCAACCAGGTCATCATGCTGGGCCTGTCCATGGTGGT
Organism: Streptomyces sp. NPDC059832; assembly: GCF_042731715.1. Taxonomy (NCBI): domain Bacteria; kingdom Bacillati; phylum Actinomycetota; class Actinomycetes; order Kitasatosporales; family Streptomycetaceae; genus Streptomyces; species Streptomyces sp. NPDC059832. Next base: position 248,142 of record NZ_JBHWIY010000005.1, read on the forward strand.
CATCGCCGGCATGGTCGGCGGCGGCGGCCTCGGCGGCGCCGTCTACCGCGCCATCGGCAACGTGGACGTCGGTCTCGGCTTCGAGGCGGGCATCTCCATCGTCATCGTGGCGATGTACCTGGACCGGATGACCGGCGCGCTCGGCCGCGAGGTCTCCCCGCTCGCCCGCCGCGCGCTCGCCAGGGCGCAGGCCATGGCCGGCGGATTCAAGATCTGGAACCACCGCCCGCAGCCCGTCGTCGCGGTCTCCGGCGTCGTCGTCCTCGCGCTCGTCGCGGGTGCCCTGGGTATCTTCGGCTCCTCCGGGTCGGACAAGACCCGGAGCACCGCCGACGGTTCGGACATCGGCGCGGGCAAGAAGATCAGCATGGGTTACATCCCGTGGGACGAGGGCATCGCCTCCACCTTCCTCTGGAAGGAGATGCTGGAGCGGCGCGGCTTCGAGGTCGACGTCAAGCAGTACGAGGCCGGCGCGCTCTACACCGGTATGGCCAACGGCCAGATCGACTTCGAGACCGACTCCTGGCTCCCGGTCACCCACGCCAGCTACTGGAAGACGTACAAGGACCGCCTGGAGGACATGGGCTCCTGGTACGGCCCCACCTCGCTGGAGCTGGCCGTCCCCTCGTACATGAAGGACGTCCAGTCGCTGGACGACCTCAAGGGCAAGGGCTCGCAGTTCAAGGGCCGGATCGTCGGCATCGAGCCGAGCGCCGGCGAGATGGGCCTGCTCAAGGACAAGATCCTGCCGGGCTACGGCCTGGACAAGGAGTACAAGGTCGTCGACGGCTCCACGCCGTCGATGCTGGCCGAGCTGAAGCGCTCGTACGCCAAGAAGGAACCGATCGTCGTTCCGCTCTGGTCGCCGCACTGGGCGTACAACCAGTTCGAGCTCACCAAGCTCAAGGACCCCAAGAACCTCTGGGGCAAGGGCGACGGCATCCACACCCTGGCCCGCAAGGGCTTCTCCGCCGACAACCCCGAGGTCGGCAGCTGGCTCAAGAACTTCAAGATGAGCGAGGACCAGCTCACCAGCCTTGAGGCGCAGATCCAGAAGTCCGGCTCCGGCAAGGAGCAGGAGGCGGTCCGCACCTGGCTGAAGGCCAATCCGGGCGTCGCCGACAAGTGGACCCCGGTCGCCGAGGGCGGCACGGCCAAGGGCGCGAACGACAAGGACGAGCGCGACCGCGCCGTCGAGATGGCCTGGTTCCCCTGGGAGGAGGACATCGCCGCCACGTATCTGTGGAAGGCCGTCCTGGAGGAGCGCGGCTACAAGATCAACCTCAAGCAGTTCGAGGTCGGTCCGATGTACACCGCGATGTCGCGCGGCCAGATCGACGTGCAGTTCGACGGCTGGCTGCCGTACACCCAGAAGAACTACTGGGAGAAGTACGGCTCGCAGCTGAGCGACCTCGGATCGTGGTACGGCCCGACATCGATCGAGGTCGCGGTGCCCTCCTACGTGAAGGATGTCAAGTCCCTCGCCGACCTCAAGGGCAAGGCCTCGCAGTTCAAGGGCCGGATCGTCGGCATCGAGCCCGGCACCGCCACGATGGAGAACCTCAAGAAGAACGTCCTGCCGACCTACGGCCTGGACGAGGAGTACAAGGTCGTCGACTCCTCGACGCCCGGCATGCTCGCCGAGCTGAAGCGTGCGTACGCCAAGAAGGAGCCCATCGCGGTGCTGCTCTGGACCCCGCACTGGGCGTACAGCGAGTACGGCATGACCAAGCTGAAGGACCCCGAGAAGGCCTTCGGCGACGGCGACCGGCTGCACACCATCGCGGCCAAGGACTTCCCGGAGAACTACCCGCAGCTGACGAAGTGGTTCAAGAACTTCAAGCTGAGCGAGGACCAGCTCGCCGGACTGGAGAACCAGATCCAGAAGCGCGGCGCGGGGCACGAGGAAGAGGCCGTGAAGGCCTGGATGGAGACGAATCCGGGCATCGTGGACAAGATGGCTCCGCAGTAGGGCCTCCCGCAGGCCCTGAGGCACCTGGAAGGGTGGGCACCGCCGACGGCGGGCCCGCCCTTTCCGGGTTCCCGGACGTTCACCATCCGGCCGACCTTGCGCAACCGTATGCGTAATGTGCTGGCAGCCGGAAGGATGGCGAGTCGGGAGGGAGCCGGACATGGACGAGAAGGAAGCACTCCGCGTGGGCGCCGCGGTCCGCCGAAGGCGCAGAACCCTGGGGCTCACACTGGCCGCGGTCGCCGACCGCAGTGGTCTGTCCGTGCCGTTCCTCAGCCAGATCGAGAACGAGCGGGCCCGGCCCAGCGCCCGGTCCCTGGACCGGGTCGCCGAAGCCCTGGAGACCACCACGGCACGGTTGCGCGCCGCCGCGGACTCGGCACGCGCCGTCGCCGTGGTGCGCGCGGGCGAGGGCGACGGGGTACGCAGGGTGGTGCGCGGACGCCATCAGCTCAGCGCCCTGGAGTTCACCGGGGAACTGGACCTCGGGCGCGAGTTCCAGCACCGAAACGACGAGGTGATGTACGTGGCGCAGGGCGCCGCCGAGGTCGAGGCCGAGGGACAGGCGTACCGGCTGGAGCAGGGCGACACCCTCTTCCTGTCCGGCGGGGTGCGGCACCGCTGGCGGGCCACGGTGCCCGGTACGCGGCTGCTGGTCGTCGCGGTCGCCGAGCACATCGACGCCACCTACGACCCGCGCCGCTGAGAGGGGCCCGTCGTGCGAGTCGTCTCCCTGGTCCCCTCGCTCACCGAGGCGGTCGCGGTCACCGCGCCCGGACTGCTGGTCGGGGTCACCGACTGGTGCACCCACCCGGCCGGCCTGGCCGCCGCCCGGATCGGCGGGACCAAGAATCCCGACGTGGCCGCGGTGCTCGCGCTCCGGCCCGATCTCGTCGTCGCCAACGAGGAGGAGAACCGCGAGGCCGACCTCGCGGCGATCCGGGCCGCCGGGACCGCGGTGCTGGTCACCGGGATCCGCACCCTCGACCAGGCCTTCGAGGAGCTCGAACGCGTCCTGGCCGCCTGCGGCCGGCCCAGGCCGCGCTGGCTGGACGAGGCCGAGGCCGCCTGGGCCGCGCTCCCGCCGCCCCGCGCCCCGCGCCGTGCGGTGGTGCCCGTCTGGCGCAGGCCCTGGATGGTGCTGGGCCGCGACACCTTCGCCGGGGACCTGCTGGCCAGGCTCGGCGTCGAGAACGTCTACGCGGACCACGCCGAGCGCTACCCCCGTATCCCGCTCGACGCACTCAACGCGGCGGGCGCCGATCTGGTGGTGCTGCCCGACGAGCCGTACCGCTTCACCGCGGACGACGGGCCCGAGGCCTTCCCCGCCCTGCCCGCCGCGCTGGTCGACGGGCGGTTCCTCACGTGGTACGGGCCGTCACTGGTGCGGGCGCCTGCGGTGCTGCGAGCAGCGCTCCGCTGAACAGCCCGCGCAGCGTCCGCACCCCGGCCACCGCCCATGCCGCCACCAGCAGCACATAGAGCGCGACGGCCAGCCAGGTGTACGCCGTGAGACCGGTGTGCCGGGCCAGGCCCGCGGCACCCGTGACACACGTACCGACCGGGAAGGTGAAGCCCCACCACGTCATGCCGAAGGTCATGCCGTTCCGTGCGGCCCGCACCACCAGTGCCACGGCCAGCGCCAGCCACAGCAGCGCGAAACCCATCACCGGCACCCCGTACAGCACGGCGAACACCCCGAGCCCCGAGGCGTACGGCGCCCGGATGGCGTCCGGCGCCACGTCGGCGAGCTGGTTGACCGCGGTCGTCGACTGCCCCAGCGGGCCGAGTACCAGGAAGAGCGTGGGCGTCAGCGCGAGCGGCAGCGGCCCCTGGTGGACGAGCCGGGCGAAGATCAACGGCAGCATCACCAGCGTGGCCAGCAGACTCAGACCGAACATCGCGTAGCAGGCCAGCAGCAGCGCCTCCCGCCACTGACCGGCCGGCAGCTCCGGCACCAGCAGCGGACCGAGGGCCGCGGAGACCATCGGGGCCACCAGCGGCAGCAGCCACACCGGCGACGCGGTGCCGGGTTCGATCCGGTGGCGTACGACCATCAGATACGGGATCGCGACCGCGGCGGCCAGCCCGATCAGCGTGCCCGCCGTGTACAGCACCACGTCCAGGGCGAGCGCGGCCCCGTGACCGATGACATCCCGGCCGACCACCATCGACGAGCCGCCGACGGCCAGCAGGGCCATCGAGAGACAGCCGTAGAACGGGGCCACGGCCGGGTCGAGCAGATGGCTGCGGGCCTGGTCGCGATGGGCGATCCAGTGCCCGGTACGGGCCACGAGCACCGCGGCGAGCGCGACCACCGCCAGCACCCACACCACCGTGCAGGCGGCCCGCAGTCCGGGGACGTGCACGGGCAGCGCGACACCCGCGCTCGCGACGATCGAGGTGCCCATGACGGCCGCGTACCAGTTGGGGCCGAGGTACCGCAGGGAAGGCAGCCGCACGGCGGCCGGAATCGGGGCTGGGGACTGCTGCGTCTGCGGAAAGATGGCCATGCCACGATTTTCTCGGCGAGGGACGGACCCCACCAGGGAGTCCGCATCTATGAGGTCATAAGGTGGCTTTATGGCCGGCGAAGCACATGTCCCTCTCTCCCACCGGGTTCCCGACCTCGGAGCGCTGGAACTCCTGCTCGCCGTCGCCCGGCACGGCAGCCTGGGGCGAGCCGCCCGGGACGTCGGCGTCACCCAGCCCGCCGCCAGCAGCCGCATCCGCTCCATGGAACGGCAGCTCGGCGTGGCCCTGCTGGACCGTTCACCGCGCGGCTCCCGGCTCACCGACGCGGGCGCGCTGGTCACCGACTGGGCACGCAGGATCGTCGAGGCGGCCGAGGCGTTCGACGCGGGCGCGCAGGCGCTGCGCGACCGGCGGGACTCCAGGCTGCGGGTCGCCGCCTCCATGACCATCGCCGAATACCTGCTGCCCGGCTGGCTGATAGCGCTGCGCGCCGAACGGCCGGACACGGCGGTCTCGCTGCTCGCCGGGAACTCGGCGGCGGTCGCGGGCCGGCTGCTGGTCGGCGAAGCCGACCTCGGTTTCGTGGAGGGCCTGTCCGTACCGGAAGGGCTCGACGGCACGGTCATCGCCCACGACCGCCTCGTCGTCGTGGTCGCCCCGTCCCACGTCTGGGCCCGCCGCCGCACGCCCCTGACCCCGCAGGAACTGGCCGCCACCCCGCTGATCCTGCGCGAACACGGCTCCGGCACCCGCCAGGTCCTGGACGCGGCCCTCGCCGTGCACGGCGGCCTCGCCCAGCCGCTGCTCGAACTCTCCTCCACGACCGCGGTGAAGGGAGCGGCGGAGAGCGGCGCCGGACCGTGCGTCCTGAGTGAACTGGCGCTCGGCGAGGAGCTGTCCTCGCGGCGCCTGGTCAAGGTCCCGGTCGCCGGAGTACGCCTGCGACGCCAGCTGCGCGCGGTCTGGCCCTCCGGCCACCGCCCGACCGGGCCGGCCCGCGACCTCCTGTCACTGACGGCGCGGGACGGCTGAGAGGCTGTCCCGCAATCCCAGGCTTCACGTCCGGACCGTGCCGGGGCCCGCGAGCCCCGGCAAAACCGCTGGCGGGCACCCGGTTCCGTGGCCAAGGATGCGCGGATGGATGTGATCGCTCCACCCGCCACCGGCGTCCGGCACCACTGGGCCGACCTCCCCGCGTCCGTCCGGAGCGCCGTCGAGGACATCCTCGGCGCCCGCGTCGTCGAGGCGCGGAGCCAGAGCGGTGGGTTCTCGCCGGGCGTCGCCGCCCGCGTCCGGCTCGCGGACGGGCGGCGCGCGTTCGTCAAGGCGGTGAGTGCCGGGACCAACCCCGGCAGCCCGGACCTGCACCGCGCCGAGGCCCGGCACACCGCGGCGCTCCCGCCCGACGCCCCCGCGCCCCGGCTGCTCGGTTCGTACGACGACGGCACCCGGGTCGCCCTCGTGCTCCAGGACATCGACGGCCGCCAGCCCCGCATCCCCTGGGAACCCGCCGAGCTGCACCGGGTCCTGGCGGCGGTCGGTGAGCTGGGCACCGCCCTGACCCCGGCACCGTTCGACGCGCCCTGCGCGGCCGTCCGCAAGGCCAAGATGTTCACCGGCTGGCGGACCCTGCTTGCCGAGGGGGACCCGGGTCGGCTCGACCCGTGGGCGGCGCGCCACCTCAGCCGGCTCGCGGAGCTGGAGTCGGGCTGGGAGGGACCGGCCACCGGGGACAGCCTCGCCCACAGCGACCTGCGGGCCGACAACATCCTGCTCACGGACGACCGGGTGGTCTTCGTCGACTGGCCCCACGCGCTGAGGGCCGCGCCCTGGTTCGACCTGCTGGTGATGCTGCCGTGCGTGGCGGCGCAGGGCGGCCCCGATCCGGAGACCGTCTTCACCGCCCACCCGCTGGGCCGGGACGTCGACCCGGCGGGGGTGACGGCCGTACTCGCCGCGCTGACCGGCTACTTCGTATCGGCTTCGCTGAAGCCGGCCCCGCCCGGTATGCCGACCCTCCGGGCCTTCCAGCGCGCCCAGGGCGCGGCGGCGCTGCGCTGGCTGCGGGAGAGACTGGGGCACGGCGCTCCTTGAGGGAGCCCTGTCAGACACCGGGCGCCAATGGTGATGAATCAGACCTTTGCGACCTCCGTGCGCTCCCCGCTCAGGCCAGGAAGCCGCGCAACAGTGCGGCCGTACCGGCGCAGTGCTCGCGCATCACCGCGCGCGCGGCCTCCCCGTCACCGTCGAGGACCGCCTCGACGAGGCTGGTGTGCTGGTGCTGCGAATGCTCCAGGTTCCGTACGAGCAGCGGTATGCAGTCCAGCAGGTCGTTCAGGGTGGCCCGGACGGCCGCGTACTGGGTGGTGAGCGACGCCGACCCGGAGAGCTCGGCCAGGGTCAGATGGAACAGGGTGTCGCGCCTGCGGTAGTCCTGCAGCGGGGCCTCGTGAGTCGCCGTCAGGGCGGCGCGCAGCCGGTCCGCGCCCTCGTCGTCGAGTCCCTGTACGGCGCACAGCTCGGCCGCCCCGGCCTCCAGCACCTCGCGGAAGCGCAGCACGTCCTCGATGTCGACGGACGCGACCCTCCGGCGCAGCTCGTCCTCGCCGGGGCTGCCGGTGCGCCGCAGCACGAACGTGCCGCCGTACCGGCCGCGCCTGCTCTCCACCAGGCCCTGGTCCTGCAGGACCTTCAGCACCTCGCGCAGGGTGACCCGGCTGATCCCCAGCAGCTCGGAGAGGTCGCGCTCGGCCGGCAGGCGTCCGCCGCCCGGCACCAGCCCGAGCCTGATCACCTGGAGGATCTGCTCCAGTGCCTCCTCGAAGCCGTTCCCCGCCCGGACCGGCCGCAGCACGGGCATCAGGCGGTCGATGAACTCGCTTTCCCCGGCCATGCCCCGCTCCCCTTCCCGGTCAAGGTCGACCATCAATGGTTGACCCTCACACCTTAAGTCTTCCGGCAATTGACGGGTCCCGGCCGGTGATCGAACCCTAGAGTGGGGGGATGAGCAACACGACACCGCCCGGCTGGTACCCGGACGCCGCGTCACCGGGCACCGACCGCTGGTGGGACGGCACGGAGTGGACCGCGCACACCCGTCCGGCCGCCCAGGTGTCCCAGGGGTTCGGTCCGCCCGAGCCGGTCGCCGCCGCATCCGGCGGCGGCACCGCCGGGGGCGGGGGCGGCACCCGGCTCGTCGCGCTCGCCGTGGCCGGGCTGGTCGTCGTCGGCGCGGCCGTCACCGGGGCCGTCCTGCTGGGCAGGGACGAAAGCGGTACGCGGCCCGAGGCCCGACCGAGCAGCTCCGCTCCGCCGGCCACCGCCGCGACGGACACCCCGTCGCCCGGTGACTCACCGGCCGAGGACGACCCGAAGGTCCTCGTCGACCAGCTCGACGGCATCACCCTGCCGATCCCCGACGGCTGGGAGAAACCCGGCAGGACCGTCGAACCGGTCCTCACCATGCGCACCGTCGGCTCCTACGACTGCCCCGGCAGCGCCTCCGACTTCTGCTACCACGGCACGGTGACCAGCCGCATCGCGAGCGCCACGGACATCACCTCCGCCGAGGAGCTCGCCAAGCAGGACATCGCCACCGCCGCCGACAGCGCCTACGGGAAGAACCTCGTCGGCGAGCGGATCCACGGCGGCATCACGTCCCACAAGCAGCTCGACTCCGCGGCCGTGAGCGTCGCCGGACGCGCCGGCTACCAGGTCCGCTGGCGCGTCGACACGGCCGAGGGGCCCGGCGGTTATGTGCAGTCGCTCGTCTTTCCGTCCACGATCGGCAGCGAATCGCTGATCATCGTCCGCTACGCCTTCGACGCCGGCCCCGACGGACCGCCGCTCTCGCTCATGGACACCATCACCAAGGGGATCCGGCGGATCGGCGACAGCGCGACGAGCGGTGGCGTGGGCAGCTCGATCGCGCCCTGACACGGGCCGCCCCGCTCAGAGGAACGTACGGCCCTCGCCCCGGTACGTCGGCACGGCCGCGGTCACCCGGTCGCCCTCGATCAGCTGCAACTCGTCGAAGCGCTCGCACAGTTCACCGGCCTTCGCGTGCCGGAACCACACCTTGTCACCGATCAGCAGATCGTCGGCCGGGGCGCCGAGCAGCGGGGTCTGCACCTCGCCGGGCCCCTCCTGCGGGTCGTAGCGCAGTCCCTCCGGCAGATACGGGACGGGCAGCCGGTCCGGGCCCGCGGGGCCGGACGCCGGGTAGCCGCCACCGAGGACCGTCACCACGCCAACTCCCGGCCGGCGCACCACGGGATGGGCGAACAGTGCCGCCGGACGGGCCGTGAACGACGTGTAGTTGTCGAACAGCCTCGGCACGTAGAGCCCCGACCCGGCCGCGATCTCGGTCACCGCGCGCTCGGCCGCGGTGTGCTGCACACTGCCCGTGCCGCCGCCGTTCACGAACTCCAGGTCCGGCGCCACCGCCCGTACCGCGCGCACCACCTCGGCCCGCCGGACGGCCAGTTCCCTGCGGCCCGCGGCCTGCATCAGCCGGACCGCCCGGGAGCGCAGCGGCCGGCCCTCGACCGAATCCCCGACCCCGGCGATATGGCCCTCGTACGCCATCAGACCCACCAGCCGGAAACCCGGCCGCCGGGCCACCGAGCGTGCCAGTTCCGCCAGTTGGGCGGGGGAGCGCAGCGGCGACCGCAGGGCGCCGACCCTGACCCGGCCGCCGAGCAGCCGGAGCGAGGTGTCCAGCTCCAGGCAGACCCGTATCTCCTCGCGGCCACCCGCCCGCGCCGCGTCGATCAGCTCCAACTGCGCGTGGTCGTCGACCATCACCGTCACCGCCGCGGCCAGCTTCGGATCGGCGGCCAGCTCCGCGAAGGCGGCCCGGTCGGCCGACGGATAGGCCAGCAGCACGTCCTCGAACCCGGCCCGCGCCAGCCACAGCGACTCCGCCAGCGTGAACGACATGATCCCGGCGAAACCGGGCCGCGCCAGCACCCGCTCCAGCAGGGCCCGGCAGCGCACCGACTTGCTCGCCACCCGGATCGGCTTCCCGGCCGCCCGGCGGACGAGATCGTCGGCATTGGCGTCGAACGCGTCGAGATCGACGATGGCGATCGGGGCGTCCAGATGGGCGGTGGCCCGGTTGTACCGGGTCCGGTCAGCGGCACGGGCAGTCATGGCGGCAGCTTGCCAGACGTCCGTACCGCTGGGTAGGGGGATGTTCCGCGCAGATCGTCCGGGGCCGGGCGGCCCGCTCCCGCCAGGGGCGTTCCACCCCGTAGAGTGACGGCACGCGGCAACCAACGGGCCTGCCTGTGACGTCGATCCGCGCACGGTACGGAATGGGACCAGGGGGGCGGATGAGTACCGAGGCGCAGCACGCTCCTGTCCCGCCCCGACCCACGACCCCGCCGTCGGCGCCCCCGGCGCAGGACCCCCCTCCGGCTTCCGCGGGCACACCCGATCCGACGCGCCCGAGCACACCGCCGCCCGCGGCGGCCGCCCCGCCCGTGGAGACCACGGCCCGGCTCCGGCCCGTGCCCCCGGCCCCCGCCGCGCCCGCCACCACCCCACTCGGCACCACCCCGCCGCGCCCCGAACAGCCGCCCGCGGCGACCCGCCGCCGGCCCGTCGGCGCCGTGGACCTCACCCCGCGCCCGGGAGCGGCCCCGCCACCGGCCGGGCCGGCCCACGTCCCGCACCCGTACCGGCAGCCGCAGCCGTACCGAGGTCCCCACCCCGAGACACCCGCCGAGACCACCACCCGGCTGCGCCCGATCCGTACCCGTCACCCCGCCAGGACCGCGACCGCCGCGGCCTGTGTCGTGCTCGGGCTCGGACTGATCGGCGGCGCGGCCACCGGCGCCTGGCTCACCAGCGACTCCTCGGCCGACGCCGCCGCCCACAGCGCCTACACCGTGGGCCGTTCCGCCTGGCACAGCGTCCCCGTGGACACCCTCTTCCCCCGCACGCTGACCGGTGACGGAGCGGGCCCCGGCGGCGCCGACCGGATCTGGACCCGGATCGCCGTCGCCCCGGACGGCGGCTGCCGGGCGGCCCTGGACCCGCTGCTGGCCAGGACCCTCGGCCCGGTCGGCTGCGAGCGCCTGCTCCGTGCCACCTACACCGACGCCACCACCAGCAGCGTCACCACGGTCGGGGTGATCTTCACCGAGGGCGACCCGGCGGCGATGAAGGCGCTGAGCACCCGCTTCACCGGCCAGCACCTCGGCCGGCGCACCGACCTGATGCCCCGCACCTACCCCGCCAAGGGCACGGTCGCCGCCGGGTTCGGCGACCGGCAGCGCGCCAGCTGGACCGTCCGCGTACTGACCGAGGTGCCCGTCGTCGTCTTCGCCGTGTCCGGCTTCGCCGACGGACGGACCGTCACCGACCCGCAGCCCGTCGACCGGGCCACGGCCGCGGACGCCACGACGGCCGCCGCCCAGGCCGGGCTCGGCCACGAGGCCAAGGGCATCGCCGACCGGATCGAGCGCGGCCTGCGCCGGACCGTCACCGACCTCACGGAGAAGCCGGAATGAGCCGCCGTCACCGTGCCCTGGGCGCGGTCTGCGCCGCCACCGCGTTCACGCTCCTGCCCGCGGCACCGGCCGGGGCCGACGCCATCCGGGACCAGCAGTGGGGCCTCCAGACGCTCCACACCGACAAGGCGTGGCGGACCACCAAGGGCAGGGGAGTCACCGTCGCCGTCGTCGACACCGGGGTCGACGGCAGCCTTCCCGATCTGGCCGGCCAGGTACTGCCCGGCAAGGACATGATCGGCTTCGGCGCCCGCAGCGGTGATCGCTCCTGGGCCCGGCACGGCACCGCGATGGCGGGCATCATCGCTGGTCACGGCCATGGAGCGGGGCGCGACGACGGCGTGCTCGGCATCGCGCCCGAGGTGAAGATCCTCCCGGTGCGGGTGATCCTCGAAGCCTCCGACCCGGCCCGCGCCAAGGCCCGGGAGTCACGCGGCACGGCCCTCGCCGACGGCATCCGCTGGGCCGCCGACCACGGCGCCGACGTCATCAACCTCTCGCTCGGCGACGACAGCAAGTCCGCGCACCCCGAGCCCGGCGAGGACGCCGCCATCCAGTACGCGCTGAAGAAGGGGGCCGTCGTCGTCGCCTCCGCGGGCAACGGCGGCGAGAAGGGCGACCACATCTCGTACCCCGCCGCCTACCCCGGCGTGATCGCGGTCGCCGCCGTCGACCGGTACGGCACCCACGCCGCGTTCTCCACCCGCCGCTGGTACGCCACCGTCAGCGCCCCCGGGGTCGACATCGTCGTCGCCGCACCCGACCACCAGTACTACGTGGAGTGGGGCACCTCCGCCGCCTCCGCTTTCGTCTCGGGCGCGGTCGCGCTGGTCCGCGCCGCGCATCCCGGACTGACGCCCGCCCAGATCAAGAAGCTCCTCGCGGACACGGCCCGCAGCGCCCCGGCGGCCGGCCGCGACGACGCCCGGGGGTACGGCATCGTCGACCCCGCCGCGGCGATCGAGGCCGGAGCCGCGCTCCGCCCCGCCGGTCTGCGCGCCGAATCCGCCGGGACCGGCTACCGGAAGCGGTACTTCGGCGCCGGCCCCACCCCCGAGCGCCACGAAAGCAGCCCTGCGGGCTGGCTCGCCGCAGGCGCGGGCGGCCTCGGAGCGGTGCTGCTCGCCCTGGCCGTGGTGCTCTGGCGCGGCAGGGGCCGCGGTCCCGCCGCCGTACGGGGCTGAACGCGGCCCCAGGGCGAAAGGCGCCGGCTCACCGCGCGGCGCCGAGCACCCCCACCGCGGCCCTCGCCACCGACTCGACCAGCGCGATCCCCGACTCCTTCGTCCCGTGCCCGTCCGAGAGCACCGCCAGCAGACAGGCGCGCGCGCCGGTCCGGACCCGCCCGATGCTGTTGATGTCCCACAGCCCGGTCGTCGTCCGTGGCATCCACCCGTTCTTCAGGGCGCAGTCGCTGCCCGCCGCCGACACACCCCACCGCTGACCGGCCTCGACCCGCTCCATCAGCCCCCGCAGATACGCACGCGAGTCCTCGCCCAGCTCCGAAGCCGTGCCGAACACCGCGCGCAGCAGCGTCAGCCGGTCCGCCGCCGTGGTCCGGGTCAGTCCCCAGGCGTGCGCCGCCGTCGTCCCGGTCAGGCCCAGGCGCGCATTGGCCGCGTCGAGCGCCGCCGGACCGCCGATGGCCCGCAGCAGCGCGGTGGCGGAGGCGTTGTCGCTCCGCTCGATCATGACGGTGGCACGGTCGCGCTCGACGGCGGTGAGCGCGCGGTGCTCGTCCTGGGCGATGAGCAGCAGTGCCGCGGCGATGTCGACCTTGACGACGCTGGCGGTGTCGAACGCGCCGTCCCCGTAGACCGCCCGAGCCCCGTTTTCGGTGTCCAGCACGGCGACCGACACCCTCGCGCCATCCGTGCCGGCCGGCAGCGGCTCCACCGCCGCGGCCAGTGCCGTGTCGAGATCCACCGGCGGCTCCTCGCTCTTGGTCACCCGTCGTCACCCGTCGTCGCCGGGACCGACGATACGGACCCGGCCGCGGAGAGCGGCCGATGCCGACCTGTCGGCAGGGCGGGAAAGCCCAGGCACTAGGCTCGCCCTGTGGCGCAGAAGAACATTCCGGACCCCGGATACTCCGACGACGACGGCACGGCCGACCCGGCACTGACCGAGGCACTGGCCGCCTGGGCCGAGGACCGCAAGGCCGTCGGCCCGGTACTCGAAGCACTCAAGGGCACCCGGCTCCTGGTCCCGGTCGTCGCGGTACTGGGGGAGGTGGAGGAGGACGAGAACGGGCTGCGTCGCGAGAAGACCAGCGACATGGCCGTCCCCACCCTCCAGGCGGGGGACCGCCGCGCCCTGCCCGCCTTCACCTCGACCGCCTCGCTGGCCCTCTGGGATCCGCAGGCACGCCCCGTCGCCGTACCCCTGCACCAGGCGCTGCAGGCCGCCGCGCACGAGAAGGCGGACACGGTCGTCCTCGATCTCGCAGGCCCGGTCGCGTTCGAGCTGACCGGCTCCGCACTGCTCGCCCTCGCCGAGGGCCGCACCAGCGCCGACCCGCTGGACGACCCCGCCGTCACCTCGGCGGTACGGACCGCGGTCGCCGCCGAGCCCGCGGTGCTCCGGGCCCACCTCGGCCCCGGCCGGGCCGACGGCACCCTCGCCCTGGTCCTCGCACCCGGCGCGGACGCCGCCGAAGCGGCCCGCCGGGTCGCGGAGCTGCTGGCGGCCGACGAGGTCCTGCGCGCCCGCCTGGTACGCGGCCTCGACCTGGCACTGCTGCCGGCCGACGCCGCCGCGCCCGGTAAGCCCCTGTTCACGCGCTGAACGTCGAGAGCCCCCTGCCCGGGATGGGGCTGGGGGCTCTCATGCTCGTGGCAACGGAACAGACGGGTGGGGCTCAGCCGAAGACCGGGCCGGTGTACTTCTCGCCGGGACCCTGACCGGGCTCGTCCGGTACCAGCGACGCCTCGCGGAACGCGAGCTGCAGTGACTTCAGGCCGTCCCGCAGCGGGGCCGCGTGGAAGGAGCTGATCTCGGTGGCGCTGCCGTCCAGCAGACCGGCCAGCGCGTGCACCAGCTTGCGGGCCTCGTCGAGGTCCTTGTGCTCGTCGCCGTCCTCGGTCAGGCCGAGCTTCACGGCGGCGGCGCTCATCAGATTGACCGCGACCGTCACGATCACCTCGACCGCGGGCACCTCCGCGATGTCGCGGGCCATGTCGTCGAAGCCGGGGGAATCACTGGTGGGGGTCGCGTCACTCATGCGCCATACGATAGGCCCACGCCGATGCCGCCCCGCCCGCGGGAGCGGTGCGGAGACAGCCGGTTAGCGTACGCCCGGGGGAGCTGCTAACCTTGTGTAACGACCGGCTGGGCAGCTATGTGCCCGGCCCACAAGTGGAGGCTCCGATCTCCCACCTGGCTGTCCTTCAGGATGGCGGGTCATCCGGTCAGGCGGTGGCCATCGTTCCGTACGGACGATGGGACCGCCCGATGCGCCCCGCGGTTGGCCGCGGTGGTTCCGGTTGTTTCAGGAGCCCCGCCTGTGTCCCGTCCGGGGCATTTTTATTGCACTGGTGCGGTTGGTCTCACGAAACAGACGTTACGTGGCTGTCCGCCAGGCGGCCGCGTGGTGCTACCGAGGAGGATCCATCAGCGCCGAGCCCCGCATCAACGACCGGATTCGCGTTCCCGAGGTGCGACTTGTCGGTCCCAGCGGCGAGCAGGTCGGGATTGTTCCGCTTGCCAAGGCCCTGGAACTCGCACAGGAGTACGACCTCGACCTGGTCGAGGTGGCGGCGACCGCCCGTCCGCCCGTGTGCAAGCTCATGGACTACGGGAAGTTCAAGTACGAGTCGGCCATGAAGGCCCGTGAGGCGCGCAAGAACCAGGCGCACACGGTCATCAAGGAGATGAAGCTCCGGCCGAAGATCGACCCGCACGACTATGACACCAAGAAGGGTCACGTCGTCCGGTTCCTCAAGCAGGGCGACAAGGTCAAGATCACGATCATGTTCCGTGGTCGTGAGCAGTCCCGCCCGGAGCTGGGCTTCCGACTGCTCCAGCGTCTGGCTTCGGATGTGGAGGAACTCGGCTTCATCGAGTCCAACCCGAAGCAGGACGGCCGGAACATGATCATGGTTCTGGGCCCGCACAAGAAGAAGACCGAAGCCATGGCCGAGGCCCGCGAGGCCCAGGCCGCCCGCAAGGCGGGGCGTCAGGGTTCCACCCCCGACGCCGAGGCCGCGGACGAGGCTGCCGAAGCGCAGCCCGAGGCTCCGGCCGAGACACCTTCCGAGGCGTGACCTCAGGGGGCCGCCATCCAGGCGGCCCCGGGTCTCCCCGGAATTCCCACCAAGATCTGACGCCCCTGCTGCCCGGTGCCCGCACCGCGAGGGGCGCCACTGACGAGGAGAGAACGGCGCGATGCCGAAGAACAAGACGCACAGCGGTGCCAGCAAGCGCTTCAAGATCACCGGCTCCGGCAAGGTGCTCCGTGAGCGCGCAGGCAAGCGCCACCTTCTTGAGCACAAGTCGTCCAAGAAGACCCGCTCGCTGACCGGCACGGTCGTAGTGGCTCCGTCCGACGCCAAGAAGATCAAGAAGCTTCTCGGCAAGTGAGTCCGCGGCCCGCGGTGAACCCGTGGGCGGCGCACTCGACTGAGACCGGGACCAATTCGTTTCCGGGCCGTGTGAGTCCAACCACGGCCCCGCTACAAGGAGTTAAAAAGTGGCACGCGTCAAGCGGGCAGTAAACGCTCACAAGAAGCGCCGGGCAATCCTCGAGCAGGCCAGCGGTTACCGCGGCCAGCGCTCCCGCCTGTACCGCAAGGCGAAGGAGCAGGTCACCCACTCCCTCGTCTACAACTACAACGACCGCAAGAAGCGCAAGGGCGACTTCCGTCAGCTGTGGATCCAGCGCATCAACGCCGCTGCCCGCCAGAACGGCATGACGTACAACCGCCTCATCCAGGGTCTGAAGGCCGCCAACATCGAGGTGGACCGCAAGATCCTGGCCGAGCTCGCGGTCAACGACAGCAACGCGTTCGCCGCCCTCGTCGAGGTTGCCCAGAAGGCCCTCCCGAGCGACGTCAACGCCCCGAAGGCCGCCTGATCCAGGTCGCACTTCCTGTCTTCTGAGCCGGACCCGCAGGCGCTCGCCGTCTGCGGGTCCGGTGCGTTGCACGACATGTTCCGTACGTCCGTCACCTCCGTACGCAGAGAGGCTCGCCGCCGACCATGGGCACCCCCGAACTGATCTCCCCGCGATCACCGCGCGTCACCGCCGCCCGGCGGCTGGCCAGGCGCAACTTCCGCGGCAAGGAGCGCAGGTTCATCGCCGAGGGGCCGCAGGCCGTGCGCGAGGCCGCCGAGCACCGCGGCAGCGACGGCGAGCCGACACTGATCGAACTGTTCGCCACCGTCGAGGCGGCCGAGCGGTACGCCGACATCGTCGCCGCCGCCCACGCGGCCGGCGCCCGGGTGCACCTCGCCGACGGCGAAGTGCTCGCCGACGTGTCGCAGACCGTCACCCCACAGGGCCTGATCGGCGTCTGCCGCTTCCTCGACACCCCGTTCGACGCGATCCTCGCCGCGAAGCCGAAGCTCGTCGCCGTCCTCGCCCACGTGCGCGACCCCGGCAACGCCGGTACGGTGCTGCGCTGCGCCGACGCGGCGGGCGCCGACGCCGTCGTGCTCACCGACGCCTCGGTGGACCTCTACAACCCCAAGTCGGTCCGGGCCTCGGTCGGTTCGCTCTTCCACCTCCCGGTCGCCGTCGGCGTCCCGGTCGAGCAGGCCGTGCGGGGGCTGCGGGCGGCGGGCGTACGGATCCTCGCCGCCGACGGCGCGGGCGACGACGACCTCGACGACGAGCTCGACGCGGGCACCATGGGCGGTCCGACCGCCTGGGTCTTCGGCAACGAGGCCTGGGGCCTGCCTGAGGAGACCCGGGCGCTGGCCGACGCCGTCGTACGCGTTCCCATCCACGGCAAGGCGGAGAGCCTCAACCTCGCGACGGCGGCGGCCGTCTGCCTGTACGCCTCCGCGAGGGCCCAGCGCCCGAGGTGACCGCGGCTCCGCGCCACCGCAGGGTGTCGCTCCGTCACCGACGACTAGTAGGGTGGCGAACTCGGGGGCCCACTGCACCGGTTCGAGAGGTGGGGTACGGGATATGGCTGTCGGCATGAGCAGGCCGCGCGAGACACATGCGGCCGTCGTGCGCGCCCGTGAACCCGTCGGCACGGCCGGTGGACCGGACGGGAGCGGGGAGCTCGGAGCCGTCGACATGGGTGTCGATCCCGACGACCTGCCCGACGGACTGGTCGTCGCCGACGAGACCGGCCGGGTCATCTGCTTCAACGCCGCCGCCGCCCGGATCACCGCGGTGCCCCGGGCCGCCGCCCTCGGCCGCTCCCTGGAGCACGCGCTGCCGCTGGAGGACCTCAAGGGCCGCCGCTGGTGGACCCTGACCGATCCCTACGGCGGCCTCGCCACCCGGGTCGGCCAGCCCGAGCGCAATCTGCTGCTGCCCGGCGGCCGGGAGGTCCTGGTCTCCGCCCGTTACGTGCGCGAGCACCCGACCGGCCCGGTGCGCCGCGTGGTGATCTCGCTGCGCGGCACCGAGGCCCGCCGCCGCAACGAGCGCAGCCACGCCGAGCTGATCGCGACGGTCGCCCATGAGCTGCGCTCCCCGCTGACCTCCGTCAAGGGCTTCACCGCGACCCTCCTCGCCAAATGGGAGCGGTTCACCGACGACCAGAAGCGCCTGATGCTGGAGACGGTCGACGCCGACGCGGGCCGCGTCACCCGGCTCATCGCCGAGCTGCTCGACATCTCCCGGATCGACTCAGGACGCCTGGAACTGCGGCGCCAGCCCGTGGACCTCTCCGCCGCCGTCGAACGTCACATCCAGGCCCTCACCGCGAGCGGCCAGACCCCCGACCGCTTCCTCGTGCGCACCTGCCAGCCGCTGCCCGCGGTCTGGGCCGACCCGGACAAGGTCGACCAGGTGCTGGGCAACCTGCTGGAAAACGCGGTGCGCCACGGCGAGGGAACCGTCACCATTGAAGTCGCACCCGCACCCGCGAAGAGCGACGAGAAGGGAACGGCCGTCACCGTGAGCGACGAGGGCCCCGGCATCCCCGAGGAGTCGATGGGCCGTGTCTTCACTCGCTTCTGGCGGGGAAGCAAGCGCGGCGGCACGGGCCTGGGCCTCTACATCGTCAAGGGCATCGTCGAGGCGCACGGCGGCACGATCACGGTCGGCCGTGGTCCCGGCGGCGGCGCGGAGTTCCGATTTATTCTGCCCGTGAGCGCGCCGGCCTACCTGGTCTGAGCGGCCCACGGGCCTCCCACACATCCTGTGGCCCTTAGACTCGACCTTTGGCACCTTTGCGTCCTCCAGTCGTCGATCGGGGCCATGGGGGTCCGGGGCATTCCCCCGGTAAGCGCAGTATCAGCCAATCGGAAGCACGGGAAGAGATGTCGGCACCGAACAAGTCGTACGACCCAGTCGAGGTCGAGGCACTGAAACCGGAAGAGATCGAGCGCATGCGGGACGAGGCGTTCGCCGCCTTCGCCGCCGCCGGTGACCTCGACGCGCTCGCCCAGGCGAAGACCGCGCACACCGGTGGTACCTCGCCGCTGTCGCTCGCCAACCGCGAGATCGGCGCACTGCCGCCGCAGGCCAAGGCCGAGGCGGGCAAGCGCGTGGGCCAGGCCCGCAGCGCCGTCTCCAAGGCCCTCGCCGCCCGTCAGGCGGAGCTGGAGGCCGAGCGGGACGCCCGTGTGCTGGTCGAGGAGGCGGTGGACGTCACGCTGCCCTACGACCGCACCCCGGCAGGTGCCCGCCACCCGCTGACGACCATCATGGAGCGCGTCGCGGACGTCTTCGTCGCCATGGGCTACGAGGTCGCCGAGGGCCCCGAGGCCGAGGCGGAGTGGTTCAACTTCGACGCCCTGAACTTCGTGCCCGACCACCCGGCCCGGCAGATGCAGGACACCTTCTTCGTCCAGGGCGCCGACGGTGCCAGGAACGACGAGTCCGGTGTCGTGCTGCGTACCCACACCTCGCCGGTCCAGGCCCGCTCCCTGCTCGACCGCGAGCCGCCGGTCTACGTCGTCTGCCCCGGCCGCGTCTACCGCACCGACGAGCTCGACGCCACGCACACCCCGGTCTTCCACCAGATCGAGCTGCTGGCCGTCGACGAGGGCCTCACCATGGCCGACCTCAAGGGCACCCTCGACCACATGGTCCAGGCGCTCTTCGGCCCGGACATGAAGACCCGGCTGCGGCCGAACTTCTTCCCGTTCACCGAGCCGTCCGCCGAGATGGACATGGTCTGCTACGTCTGCCGCGGCGCGTCCGTCGGCAACCCGGACCGCCCCTGCCGCACCTGCGGCAGCGAGGGCTGGATCGAGCTCGGCGGCTGCGGCATGGTCAACCCGAAGGTGCTCATCGCCTGCGGCGTCGACCCCCAGAAGTACAGCGGATTCGCCTTCGGGTTCGGCATCGAACGGATGCTGATGTTCCGCCACAACGTAGAAGACATGCGAGACATGGTCGAGGGTGACGTCCGGTTCACCCGGCCGTTCGGGATGGAGATCTGATGCGCGTCCCGCTTTCCTGGCTGCGGGAGTACGTCGACCTGCCGGCGACGGAGACCGGCCGTGACGTACAGGCCAAGCTCGTCGACGTGGGTCTGGAGGTCGAGACCGTCGAGCAGATCGGCGCCGGCCTCAAGGGCCCGCTGGTCGTCGGACAGGTACTGACCATCGAGGAGCTGGAGGGCTTCAAGAAGCCCATCCGCTTCTGCACGGTCGACGTCGGCGACGCCAACGGCACCGGCGAGCCGCAGGAGATCGTCTGCGGCGCCCGCAACTTCGCCGTCGGCGACAAGGTCGTCGTGGTCCTCCCGGGCGCCGTGCTGCCCGGTGACTTCGCGATTGCCGCACGCAAGACGTACGGCAGGACCTCGCACGGCATGATCTGCTCCACCGACGAGCTCGGCATGGGCGACGACGGCACGCACGGCATCATCGTGCTGCCGCCGGAGCACGAGGCCGGTACCGACGCGATCGAGCTGCTCCAGCTCGTCGACGAGGTCCTCGACATCGCCGTCACGCCCGACCGCGGCTACTGCCTCTCCATGCGCGGCGTCGCCCGCGAGACCGCCATCGCGTACGGCCTGCCGCTGCGCGACCCGGCGCTCCTGGACGTGCCCGCGCCGAACGCGTACGGCTACCCGGTCAAGGTCGCCGACCCGTTCGGCTGCGACCGCTTCACCGCGCGCACCGTCGTCGGTCTGCAGCCCGAGGCCCGGTCCCCGATCTGGATGCAGCGCCGGCTCCAGAAGGCCGGGATGCGGCCGATCTCGCTCGCCGTCGACGTCACCAACTACGTGATGCTCGAACTCGGCCAGCCGCTGCACGCCTACGACCGGACCCGGATCGACGGTCCGATCGGGGTGCGCCGCGCCGAGCAGGGCGAGAAGCTCACCACGCTCGACGGCACGGTCCGCGTCCTGGACGCCGCCGACCTCGTCATCACCGACAACCGCGGGCCGATCGGCCTGGCGGGCGTCATGGGCGGTGCCAACACGGAGATCGCGGACGCAGCCGAAGGCACGCACACCACAGAGGTCGTCATCGAGGCGGCGCACTTCGACGCGATCTCGATCGCCCGGACCGCGCGCCGCCACAAGCTGTCCTCCGAGGCCTCCAAGCGCTTCGAGCGCGGCGTCGACCCGCAGGCCGCGGCAGCCGCCGCGCAGCGCACCGTCGACCTGCTGGTGCTGCTCGCCGGCGGCACCGCCGAGGCCGGGGTCACCGAGGTCAGCGCACCGTCCGCGCCCCGCACCATCGCGATGCCCGCGAACCACCCCGACCGGGTGGCCGGTGTCGCGTACGGGCGCGAGACCGTCGTACGCCGCCTCCAGGAGGTCGGCTGCGACGTCTACGGGCAGGACGAGCTGATCGTCACCGTGCCGTCCTGGCGCCCCGACCTCGGCGAGCCGAACGACCTCGCCGAAGAGGTCATCCGGCTGGAGGGTTACGAGAACCTCCCGTCCACGCTCCCGACCCCGCCGTCCGGCCGCGGGCTCACCGACCACCAGCGGCTGTACCGCAGGGTCGGCCGGGCGCTCGCCGGAGCCGGCTACGTCGAGGCGCTGAACTACCCGTTCATCGGCGACGCCGTCCTCGACCAGCTCGGGCTCGACGCCGACGACGCCCGCCGCCGTACCGTCAAGCTCGTCAACCCGCTCTCCGACGAGGAGCCGGCGCTGCGCACCACGCTGCTGCCGGGCCTGCTCGGCGCACTGCGGCGCAACGACGGCCGCGGCAGCCACGACCTCGCGCTCTTCGAGACCGGCCTGGTCTTCAGGCCGACCGGTACCGAGACCAGGGCCGTCCGGCTGCCCGTCGACCGCCGTCCCACCGACGAGGAGATCGCCGGGCTCGACGCCTCGCTGCCGCGTCAGCCGCGCCGCGCCGCGGTCGTCCTCGCGGGCGCCCGCGAGCAGGCCGGCTGGTGGGGCAAGGGCCGCCCGGCCGACTGGGCGGACTCCGTCGAGGCCGCCCGCACGATCGCCCGTGAGGCCGGTGTCGAGGTGACCGTCCGCAGCGACCGGCACGCGCCGTGGCACCCGGGCCGGTGTGCCGCGCTGTACGTCACGGTGAACGGCGAGGAGACCCTCTTCGGGCACGCCGGTGAGCTGCACCCGCGGGTCGTCAAGGACCTTCACCTGCCCGAGCGCACCTGCGCCATGGAGGTCGAGCTCGACGTCCTGGAGCAGGCCGTCGACGGTGCGCTCCAGGCGCCCCGGATCTCCACCTTCCCGGTGGCGACCCAGGACGTCGCGCTGATCGTCGCGGAGAACGTCCCGGCCGCCGATGTGGAGCGGGCGCTGCGCGAGGGCGCGGGCGAACTGCTCGAATCGGTGCGGCTGTTCGACGTCTTCACCGGTGAGCAGATCGGTGCGGGCCGCAAGTCCCTGGCGTACGCGCTGCGCTTCCGCGCGGCGGACCGCACGCTGACCGTCGACGAGGCTTCGGCCGCGCGCGACGCGGCGGTGGCCCTCGCCGCGGAGCGGACGGGCGCGGTGCTGCGGGGCGCGTAGCGTTTCGCGGGAACACGGCGAGGAGGGGCGCATCCGGTGACCGGGTGCGCCCCTCCCGCATGCTCGCCGAGCGGCGAGGACCGCACCCGGGCCCCGGCGCGGCCCGGGGGAACCCGGCTCCGAGCCGACCCCGCAGCCACCCTCCGATCCGTGGGCAGTGGGTCGTGCGATCCGGCGCCGTCCGCGCTGCCACGGAGTGTCGGGCAGGTCGGCAGGGCGGACGGCGCGGGTGCGGGTCGTCGTGCTGTACGAGGGGGAGCAGACGACCCGTCCGCCTCTTGCGAGACGACTGATTCAACCGATCCGCGCGCCGGCGCAACAGGGTGCGCAGCGGGACGGTTCGGGCATTGCGTTCACACCCCGTGTGAATCGTGCTCCACTGGTGCGACACGCCTCGGCGTGCCGAACCACCGGAGGGGCGCATGGGGGCAACGGAGCCCAACATTCTGCTGGCTGCCCTGATCGAGGAGGCGGGTGTCTCCCGGGCGGGCCTTGCCGCGCACATCAACCGGGCCGGCCGCTCCCGCGGTCTGCGCCTGCGGTACGAACACACCGCGGTGTCCCGCTGGTTGAAGGGGCAGCGTCCGCGCGGCCAGGTGCCCGACCTGATCTGTGAAGTGCTCGGCGACCGGCTGAGCAGGCCCCTCTCGCTGGACGACATCGGCATGGCCACCCCGGGTCCCGGCTCGCCCGTGCCCGCCTCCTCGCTCACCGGCTTCGTCGAGCGGGCCACCGCGCTGTGGCGCTCCGACGAAGGACAGCGCCCGCACAGCCTCGTCCCGGCCGCCGTCACCGGAACCGCGGCGGTGATGCCCGTCTGGGAGTGGGAGAACCCGCCGGAGGACGCCGATGTCTCGCGCGCTGGACCGACCCGCGTCTGCACGGCTGACATAGTGACCCTGCGCGCGGCCCGTGCCCACTACGAACTGATGTACCGCCGGGCAGGCGGGATCGCGACCCGATCCCGCATCGTCGGCTTCCTCAACGCCGAGACCGCCCCGTTGCTGCGCGGCGGATACAGCGACGCGATGGGCCGCCGGCTGCACCGGGCGGCGGGCGGTCTGGTGGCGGTCGCGGGGATCTGCGCCTACGACTCCGACGCGCACGGGCTCGCCCAGCGCTACTTCCACCAGGCGCTGCGGCTGGCCAAGGCGAGCGGGGACAGGGGGTTCGGCGGCTATGTGATCGCGCTGCTGGTCAACCAGTCGCTCCTGCTCGCCGACTACCGGCAGTCCGTGGCCTTCGCCCAGGCGGCGCTGCGGGCCGCCGGAGGCCACATCAGCCCCGCGCTCGCCGCCGACCTGTACGCGATGCAGGCCAAGGCGTACGCCCGGCTCGGCGACGCGGGCGGCGCCCGGGAGTGCATCCGGCGCGCCGAGTCGGAGGCCGAGCGCATCAGGCCGGGCCATGAACCGGACGAGACGGGGTACGTCCAGCCGGGCCTGGTCGATGTGCAGGTGGCCGAGGCCCTGCTCAGCATCGGCGATCTGCCGGCGGCCAGGGAACACGCGGTGAAGGCCGTACGGATCCCGGCGCACGACCGGGGCCGGGTGCACCGGCTGGCCATGCTGACCCATGTCGAGCTGCGCCAGGGCGAGGCGGACCGGGCGGCGGCCACGGCCGCGGAGATGGCGGAGCGGGCCAGGGGCATGGAGTCGCGGCGGCTGCGCGACCGGCTGCGTGCCGTGCGCGAGGATCTGGTCGCGAGCGGCTGCGCCGACGCGGGGCGGGCCGCCGAACTGATCGACGGAGCGTTGCGCGTACCGCTGTGAGTGCGTACCCGGGAGGACCGGTGCGTTCCGTTCCGGTCCCGCTCCTGCTGCGATGTTGTCACCTACTTGTCGGAAGGTGGCAGAAACGTGCAATGGGCGAATCTGAACGAACAAACTGTGTACGAGAACCGCTGGTTCCGGGTCAATCTGGCAGACGTGGTCATCCCCGACGGCCGCCATCTCGACCACTACCTCATCCGGCTCCGCCCCGTCGCGGCGGCCACCGCCGTCAATGAGGCCGATGAGGTGCTCCTGCTCTGGCGGCACCGGTTCATCACGGACAGCTGGGGCTGGGAGCTCGCCGCGGGCGTCGTCGAGGACGGCGAGGACATCGCGGCCGCCGCCGCCCGCGAGATGGAGGAGGAGACCGGCTGGCGCCCCGGGCCGCTCCACCCGCTGCTGACCGTGGAGCCGTCGAACGGGCTCACCGACGCCCGGCACCACCTCTACTGGTCCGAGGAGGCCGCCTGGACCGGCGCGCCCAGCGACGCCTTCGAGTCCTCACGCCGCGAGTGGATACCGCTCAAGCTGGTGCCCGAGATGATCGCCCGCGGCGAGGTCCCGGCCGCCGGCATGGCCGCCGGGCTGATGATGCTCCGCCACTTACGGCTGGGGTGAGGCACCGCGAACCGCGAACGGGGCCGGTCCGGGGATCGCCCGGACCGGCCCCGTACGGGCACGAAGGAAGGATCAGGAGTACGGGTAGAAGCCCGAGCCGGTCTTGCGGCCGAGCCGGCCCGCGTCCACCATGCGCTGGAGCAGCGGGGGAGCGGCGTACAGCGGCTCCTTGAACTCCGCGTACATCGAGTCGGCGACCGAGGCCACCGTGTCGAGACCGATCAGGTCGGAGAGCTTGAGCGGGCCCATGGGGTGGGCACAGCCGAGCTCCATGCCGTTGTCGATGTCCTCACGGCTGGCGATCCCCGACTCGAACATCCGGATCGCGGAGAGCAGATACGGAATCAGCAGCGCGTTGACGACGAAGCCGGAGCGGTCCTGGGCGCGGATCGGGTGCTTGCCGAGCACGTCCTGCACCAGGGCCTCGGCGCGCTTCACCGTCTCGTCGGACGTGGTCAGCGCGGGGATCAGCTCGACGAGCTTCTGCACCGGCGCCGGGTTGAAGAAGTGGATGCCGATGACCTGGTCCGGGCGGGAGGTCGCCACGGCCAGCTTCACCAGCGGGATGGAGGAGGTGTTCGAGGCGAGGATCGCGTCCTGCCGGGTCACCACCTGGTCGAGCACCTGGAAGATCTCGGTCTTGACCTGCTCGTTCTCCACGACGGCCTCGATGACGAGATCGCGGTCGGCGAATTCGCCCAGGTCCGTGGTGAAGCTCAGCCGAGCGAGTGTCTCGTCGCGCTCCTCGGGAGTGATCTTGCCGCGCTCGGCGGCCTTCGAGAGGGAGTTGTGCAGCCGGGTGCGGCCGATCTCCAACGCCTCGCCGGTGGTCTCGGCCACCATGACCTCAAGACCGCTGCGGGCGCACACCTCCGCGATGCCCGCGCCCATCTGGCCACAGCCCACCACTCCGACGCGTGCAATGTCGGCCATAGAGTCCGTCACCTCGTGCCTTTCGCTGTTCTGCGTGTCGCAGGTTCCCGTCTGATTCCGGTGCCCGCCCCGACCCCCCGACGTTACTCCGCGACCTACGGGTCATCGTGGGCCGGGGCGGGCATGCTCTGCGTTACGCCCGGATACCGGGGTGACGGATGTGGACAGAGAGACGGCAGGTGCAGCGAAATGCGGCAAATGGCCCGAAGAGGCTTTGTGGCGGGTGCGGCTGGGGTGGTTGCGGGGGTGGTGAGCACCGTCACCGCGGCCGGTGACGCGGCCGCGGTTCCGCCCCGGCGGACCGGTGCCGGGCGGACCGGCGCACCGGCGCGCCCGGGTGCTCACCATGTGGCACGGCGCGAACTGCGCGGCATCTGGGTCGCCACCGTCGCCAACGTCGACTGGCCCTCGGCGCCCGGACTGACGCCGGCCGCGCAGCGGGCCGAGCTGATCGCGTACCTCGACGAGGCCGTCGCCCGGCGGCTGAACACCGTGATCCTCCAGGTCCGGCCGACCGCCGACGCGCTGTGGCCCTCGCCCTACGAACCGTGGTCCCAGTACCTCACCGGCGTCCAGGGCAAGGACCCCGGCTGGGACCCACTGGGCACCGCGGTGAGCGAGGCGCACCGTCGCGGCCTGGAGCTGCACGCCTGGTTCAACCCGTACCGGGTCGCCAACCACACCGACCCGTCCCGGCTGGTCGCCACCCACCCGGCCCGACTGCACCCCGACTGGGTCCTGCCGTACGGCGGGAAGCTCTACTACAACCCCGGGATCCCCGAGGTCCGCCGCTTCGTCCAGGACGCGATGCTGGACGCGGTCCGCCGCTACGACATCGACGCCGTGCACTGGGACGACTACTTCTACCCGTACCCGGTGGCCGGGCAGGTCTTCGACGACGACGCCACGTACGCCAAGTACGGCGCGGGCTTCCCGGACAAGGCCGCCTGGCGGCGCGACAACACCGACAAGCTGGTGCGCGAGACCGCCGAGCGGATCAAGAAGATCAAGAAGAACGTCCAGTTCGGGATCAGCCCGTTCGGGGTGTGGCGCAACGCCGCGACCGACCCGCTCGGCTCCGACACCAAGGCGGGGGTGCAGACCTACGACGATCTGTACGCCGACACCCGCGGCTGGGTCAGGAAGGGCTGGATCGACTACATCTGCCCGCAGGTCTACTGGAACATCGGCTTCGCCGCCGCCGACTACGCCGAGCTCGTGCCCTGGTGGAGCGAGGCCGTGCGCGGCACGGGCGTCGACCTGTTCGTGGGGGAGGCGCTCTACAAGGCCGGTGACCCGGCCCAGCCCGCCGCCTGGCAGGACCCGGCCGAACTCTCCCGGCACCTCGACTTCGCCGCCGGGTACGACCAGGTGCGCGGTCACGTCTTCTTTTCCGGGAAGGACGTGGTCACGGACCGGATCGGGGCCATGGACCGGGTGGTGGGCGACCACTATCGCAACCGGGTGCGCCCGCCCCGCTGACACGGAAAGGTGCGCCCACCCCGCCGGGACAAGAATGCGGAGTGGGCGCGTGGGGTGTCGGGGGCGGGCTGCCGGGAACCGGCCGGCCCGCCCGCGGCCCGGAGGCGAAGAGCAGTGCCGTCCGCCGGAGGCCGCTACGGAGTCGGGGGCTGTTTCCGGATGTCGGTGTGCTGTACGACGCTGTCGGGACCGGGTGAAATCAGGTGTTCGTGTCCGTCGTCGGAGCGCACGCGGTACGGGGGAGCGCCCCCGGCCCCGAGCACTTCGACGATCTCTGCGACCTTGTCGTGCTGGCCCACGGTCCTGCCGTGCGTCACCAGCCGGTCGCCCGTGTGTGCCTCCATCGGGACTGACCTCCTCACGGATGGCGGTCCATGTCGACAAGTCTATGACCGAAAGGCGACTTCGCCCGGTGGAGCGGGCAGGTCCTCACCGCGGACGCCGGGCACGCCCCGCCCGCTGGGTGGCCGCGATGCAGACGAGCACCGCGAGTGCCGCCACCGGCGCCGCGGCCGAGACCGTCTCGCCGAGCAGGAAGAACGACCAGACCAGGGTCAGCAACGGCTGCGCGAGCTGGAGCTGGCTGGCCCGCGGCACCCCGATCTCCGCCATCCCGCGGTACCAGACGTACAGGCCGAGGAAGGTCGAGCCGGCCGCCACCCAGACCAGACCGATCACCCCGTGCGCGGTCAGCCGCACCGGCTCGGCCGGCAACGCGACCGCCGCGCCCGCCACCGCGAGCGGCAGACAGAGCACCAGCGCCCAGCCGACCACCTGCCAGCCCGGCATGACCCGGGCCAGCCTGCCGCCCTCCGTGTACCCCGCCGCGCACACCAGCAGCGCGCCGAACAGGTACAGATCACCGCCGGACAGCTCACCCCCGCTCTGCTGCACGGTGAACACGATCACCACGGCGGCACCGGCCAGCGCCGCGACCCAGAAGGCGCGGGGCGGTCGCGCTCCCGTACGCAGCGAGGAGAACACCGCGGTGGTCAGCGGCAGCAGCCCCACGACCACGGCCGCGTGCGAGGTCGTCGAGGTCTGCAGCGCCAGCGTGGTCAGCAGCGGGAAGCCGATCACCACACCCGCGGCGACGACGACGAGCCCGGCCCGGTGCCGCCGGTCCGGCAGCGCGACGCGTCCCAGCAGCAGCGCACTGCCAGCGATCAACGCGGCGAGCAGGGTGCGCAGCGCCACCAGCGACCAGGGGCCGAAGCTCTCCAGGCCCCAGGCCGTGGAAGGAAAGGTCAGCGAGAAGGCCAGGACACCGAGCCCGGCGAGAACGGCGCCGCCGCGGTTTCCCTCACGGCCGGTGACGCGGCCCGTCCTGCTCCCGGCCGCACCGTCGGCCCCGCGGTCGGGATCGATGCCGACGGAGGAACCGACCGCTATCGTGCCATTGTTGGTAGCGCTATCCTTGGCTCTCATGCATGAGCGTAGCAGTGTCGCCGAACTCGTCGGATCTCTCCGAAGTGAGGTGAACTGCTACTCGCCCGGTGGAAAGCTGCCGTCGAGTCGAGCCCTCGTGGAGCGCTTCCGGGTCAGCCCCGTCACCGTCTCCCGGGCCATCGCCCAGCTCGTCTCCGAGGGGCTGGTGGTCACCAGGCCCGGCTCCGGCGCCTTCCGGGCGCAGCCCCGCACCGATGTGCCCCCGCCGGGCGACACCTCCTGGCAGGAGGTCTCCCTCAGCGGCGACGGCGGCCCCGAGGTGGTGCCGCGCACCGTCGACGCCTCCGGGGTCCTGGTCACGCTCGCCGCACCGCCGCCCGGTGTCATCGAGCTGAACGGCGGCTACCTCCACCCCTCGCTCCAGCCGGAGCGGGCGCTCGCCGCCGCCCTCGCGCGGGCCGGCCGCCGCCCCGGCGCCTGGGGCCGGCCACCCACCGACGGCCTGACCGAACTGCGGTCCTGGTTCGCCCGGGAGATCGGGCCCGCGTTCACCACCGCCGACGTGCTGATCACCGCGGGCGGCCAGAGCGCCCTGGCCACCGCACTGCGCGCCCTCGCCCCGCCCGGCGCCCCGCTGCTGGTCGAGTCACCCACCTACCCCGGCATGCTGGCGGTCGCCCGCGCCGCCGGACTGCGGCCCGTGCCGGTGCCCATGGACGCCGACGGCGTACGGCCGGAGCTGCTCGACGCGGCGTTCCGTGCGACCGGTGCCCGCGTCTTCGTCTGCCAGCCGCTCTTCCAGAACCCGACCGGCGCGGTCCTCGCCCCCGAACGGCGCGCAGAGGTCGTCCGGATCGCCCGTGCGGCGGGCGCCTTCGTCATCGAGGACGACTTCGCGCGCCGGCTGGTCCACGACGACGCCGGGCCGCTGCCCGCACCCCTGGCCGCCGACGATCCGGACGGGGTGGTCGTCCACGTCTGCTCCCTCACCAAGATCGCCTCGCCGAGCCTGCGGGTGGGGGCGCTCGCCGCCCGTGGGCCGGTACTGGGCCGGCTGCGGGCCATCCAGGTCGTCGACAGCTTCTTCGTCCCCCGGCCGCTCCAGGAGGCCGCGCTCGAACTCGTGGGATCCCCGGCCTGGGGCCGCCATCTGCGGTCGGTGTCGACCGGGCTGAGGAACCGCCGTACCGCCATGACGACGGCCCTGAGCCTGGAACTGCCCGCCTTCACGGTCCCGCACATCCCCGCCGGCGGCGGCAGTCTGTGGTTGCGCCTGCCCGAGGCGGAGGCTGGTACGGACGAGTCCGCGGTGGTCTCGGCGGCCCTGCGCGCGGGTGTCGCCGTCGCACCCGGCCGCCCGTACTTCTGCGCGGAACCGCCGGCCCCGCAGATCCGGTTGAGCTACTCCGCGGTCGCCGGGCCGGCCGAGATCGTCGAGGGGATCCGCCGGCTGCGCACCGCCTGCGACGAAGTCCTGTCCGGTCCCGGGGGCGGTCTCCGGCCCTGACCCGGGCCGCCCGTGGCGTCCTTGAGAAGGCCGCTTCAAGCCAATCGGGGGCAGGCGTCGCGGGATCCGCCCCGGGCCGGGACAGGACGGAAGGAGTCGTGAAGGCCCTCTTGACCGGAAGAGTGTTCGGATCCACGATCACCGCCATGACTTCCAGAGTCTCGTTGGTCGCCGCGGCACGCAGCTCCGCCGTGCTCGCCGAGCGCTTCGACGACGACCGGCCGCTGGACCACACCGGTCTGTACGAGGTCCGGCTCGCCGCGCCCGCCCTCATGCCACTGGGCGCCGCCGAGCTGCGCTACTGCTCGCCGACCCCGCGCAGCCGTGCGACCGGCGACGTGCTCGGCTTCGCCCCGCTCGTCCAACCCGCCCTGCGCGACTGCGACATGGGCCGCTGGCGCGGCTGCACCCTCGCCGACGTCACGGCATGCGAACCCGCGGCGGTCGACGCCTGGCTCGCGGACCCGCGCTCCGCCCCGCACGGCGGTGAACCGCTGCTCGCGTTCATCTCGCGGATAGGGGGCTGGCTGGACACCCGCCCCGTATGCGAGGGCGCCATCGTCGCCGTCGCCGAACCGGCGGTCGTCCGGGCCGCGCTCGTCTACGCGCTCAAGGCCCCGCCGTCGACGTACTGGAGCGTGGACGTCGGGCCGCTCTCCACGGTCACGCTCACCGGGGTGCCGGGCCGCTGGAGTCTCAGGCTCGAAGCGGGAGTCCGCTGAAGTTCCTGGAGGACTTCCCGGCGAATTTCTGGGAGTACGGGGAACCGGGCGCGGCGGTCGGCGTACGTATCGGCGGGTCGGTGGTCTGTCTGCGGGGCGGTCGGCCGGACGGCGCCCCGTCCGGCCCGGGGAGCGGGAGGCCCTGGTCAGCGTCCGGTGAGCGAACAACGGCCACCGCTCGACGCGGCCCGTCCTCGCCGGCCGGGTGCCTTGCGGGCCTCGCCGCCCCGGCCGCCGCGCACTGGCCGGAATTCGCCGCGGCGGGTCCGGCACCGGCGTACGACGACCGGCACCGGGTCCGCCGGGGCGTCCGGCGGACCCGGTGGCTCGGTCAGTCGTCCTCCCGTGAGCCGGTGAGGAGGGTGAGGGCCTCGGCGATGCCCGTCTCGGCGGTCGCCTTGTCGATGCCGAGATCCGTCAGCACACCCGTACCGTCCTCCTGCTCCAGCAGCGCGAGCAGGATGTGCTCGGTTCCGATGTAGTTGTGGCCCATCCGAAGGGCCTCCCGGAACGTCAGTTCAAGCGCCTTGCGGGCCCCGGCGTCGTACGGGACGATCTCCGGCAACTCGCCGGTCGCGGCCGGTGGCAGTGCCTCGGTCGCGGCCCGGCGGACGTCCTCCAGCGTGATGCCCTGGGCCTTGACGAACGCCGCGGCCAGCCCTTCCGGCTCGCTGAGCAGCCCCAGCACGAGGTGCGCGGTGCCCACCTCGTCGTTGTGTGCCGTGCGGGCCTCGTTCTGCGCGGCCATCACGACGTTCCTGGCCCGCGGGGTGAAGCGGCTGAACCCCTGGCTGGGGTCGAGATCCGACACCTCGCCGGGATCCTTGGCCACGAACCGCTTCTGGGCCGCCTGCCTGGTCACCCCCATGCTCTTGCCGATCTCGGTCCAGGAGGCGCCCGAGCGCCGGGCCTGGTCCACGAAGTGGCCGATCAGGTGGTCGGCGATGTCACCGAGGTGGTCCGCGGCGATCACCGCGTCGGAGAGCTGGTCGAGGGCGTCGGTGTGCACCTTTTTGATGGCCTCGATCAGATCGTCGAGGCGCACGGGATGGGTCGGGCGTACGGGATTCACCATGTGTCAACCGTAGGTTGACAGTCCCGAGGTGTCAACCTTCAGTTGACAGTGGGGTCAGTGGCGCGACACATTGCAGAAGACGCATGCCTCCCAGTACGCCGGCGCGCACAGCACGCGGTGCCGTACGCACGAGGCCATGGCGGCCTCCTCCGGACCGGGGAAGGGGAAAATGCCGCTCCGCGGCTCGGTGCCGGCGGGGTCGAACGCCTCGACCATCTCCCGGTACTGCCGCAGATATCCCTCGGCGAACGGCGGCTCGTAGCCCAGCTCGTCCCACCGGTGCCTGCGCAGGGCCAGATCGAGCACTCGCAGCACGAAGTCCTTCGCCGCGGCCTGTTCGCCCGGGGAGCTGCCCCAGTCGACTTCCTCCAGGTCGAATCCGACCACCCCGCGCCCCACGGCGCCCTGGTCCTGCAAGGTCAGCAGGGTGGCGAAGCGGTACTCCCAGACGCTCTCGGCGAGACCGGACACGGCCAGCATGAGCACGTCGACGAAGACGTCCGTGCCCCCGTTGGACATGGACAGACTGCGGCCCCCGCCGTTGAAGAAGTTTCCCATCCCGGCACCGTATCGGCGGAGCGGGGGCTGTTCGGCCGCCGGTACGACGGAGCGCGCCGCCCGACAGGACTGCCGGGCGGCGCGCTCGTTCCAGCGATTGTGCGTGCGGGTCAGACGGTGCCGCTGTCCGCGATGGTGATCTTTGCCTGCGGGCGGCCGCTCTGGGAGCCGAGGGACTCGATCTTCTTGACCAGCTTCATGCTGTCCTCGTCGTCGACCTCGCCGAAGACCACGTGCTTGCCGTCCAGCCACGACGTCACGATCGTCGTGATGAAGAACTGCGAGCCGTTGGAGTGGGGGCCGCTGTTGGCCATGGACAGCTGGCCCGGCTTGGTGTGCGCGAGCTTGAAGTTCTCGTCCGGGAACTTGGCGCCGTAGATGCTCTGGCCGCCCGTGCCGTCGCCCCGGGTGAAGTCGCCGCCCTGCAGCATGAAGTCGGGGATGATCCGGTGGAAGGACGACCCCTTGTAGCCGAAGCCCTTCTCGCCCGTCGCCAGCTGGCGGAAGTTCTCCGCCGTCTTGGGAACGATGTCGTCGAACAGCTTGAACGTGATCCGCCCGGCGGGCTCGTCGTTGATGGTGATGTCGAAGTAAACCTTGCTCGTCATGGAACCATCCTGACATCGACTCGTTCGGCATCGACGGGCGGGCACGGGTGACACGCGCGCTCGGGTGGCGTCCGGCCCGCTCGGGTGCGCTCCCGCACGCGTGCGGCGACCCGTTCCCGTCCGGGCTTCCCGGCCCGGCGGAGCTCGGCCTCCGCCGTGATCACCGGGTTCCGGAACGGCGTGATCATCGGGATCCGGAACAGCCGGCCCCTGCCGCGGCGCCGGGCCCGTGGCGCCGGGGTCAGCTCGTGCGCCGGAGGTGGGCGCCGATCTGCAGGAACGCCGGGACGAGCGGGGCCGCGGGGGCGACCGGGGACATCACCTGGGATCCGTAATGGACGATGACGGTTTCCAACTGGGGTGAGATGAAGAGACGTTGGCCGTGAATGCCGCTGGCCATGAAGGAGCCGTAGGGGTCGTTCAGGATCCACCAGAAGTCGTGGTACGAGAGGTTGGCGGGGGCGCCGGGTGGCGCGGCGGGGAAGCGGACGCGCTTGGGGTAGCCCTCCGGCGCGTCGGTGATGGCGGCGGTCACGGCGTTCGGAATGATCTGCCGGTCCGCGACGGCACCGCCGCAGCGGATCATCTCGCCGAGCCGGGCCACGTCGCGGGCGGTGGCGCTGAATCCGCCGCAGGCGGCTTCGGTGCCCTCGCCGTCCAGGACGTAGTAGGCGTCCTCGTCGGCTCCGAGCCGGGACCAGATCATGTCGCTCAGCAGGGCCGAGGTGGTGGTACCGGTGACGCGGCGGAGGATTTCGGCGAGCGCTTCGACGTTGCCGTTCTCGTAGCGGAACTCGGTCCCCGGTGCGGCGGTCGCGCGTGCGGTGGTGAGGTGTTCGCGGATGCTGGTGGGGCCGCTGTAGCCGTAGGGGCGCAGGGGTGGTGCGACGACCGCGAAGTAGCGCTGGGCCTCGACGGGCTTGTCGAAGGGGCGCCCCGCGTAGGAGACATGGGTTCCCATGTGCAGCAGGTGGTCGACGGTGCTGTCCCCGAAGGCGGTGCCGGCGAGTTCGGGGATGTACGTGGAGGCTGTCGCGTCGCGGTCGAGGGTTCCCCGGTGGGCCAGGGTGGCCGCCAGGAGGCCTATGTACGACTTGGCCGCCGAGGCGTTGAAGTGGGCGTCGTGGGGCCGCAGCCCGTGCGGGTAGCTCTCGTGGACGACGGTGCCGCGGTGCATCACCAGGAAGGCGTCGGTCTCGGCGGCCGCGAAGAGGTCCTGGAGGGTCAGGGTGCGGCCGTCGGGCGCGGTGATCGTGAGCTGCTCGATGCCGGCGGTGCCGGTCGGCAGGCTGCGGGCGGGGTCCGGTCCGCGCCACACCCGCCGACTGGGCAGCAGTTCCCGGCCCGACGTGGTGTAGCGGCGCACCCATGCCGGGTCGGTATAGCCGCGGGACCAGTGGAGATTCGCCAGCGGTGCCTCGGTCATGCGCGCTCCTCGAAATTGAGTGACGTTCCGATCGCTACCATACACACCGTCTAATTTCATGACGGTCGTGTTCTGGTTCGCTACCGCCCTCAGCGATCGAATCGTGGTGCATCGCCTCGCTTGCCATAGAAGCATTGACCGGAAGTGGCCAGCACGTTACGTTGCCGAATCAACAGCCCATTACTGGACGCTGTGTTCAATCGCTTGGCCGTCGCACCCCGACAGGGCGTGCCCGGACGGGAGCGGCGCCGCCACCCGTGTCGGCTCGATGTCACGTCTCCCGTCGCAGAGCATTCGCCCCCTGCTTCTCCCGAACCGCAGGAGTCTCCCTATGCCCTCGCAGCCATCACCGCCGCTGGCTCCCGACGCGCCCGGCGACCTCGCGGCGCCGGCGTTCGACCGGCGCCGCGCCTGGCTCGTCACCGCGCTGATCGTCACGTTCATGATCGTCAATTTCGCGGACAAGTCGGTGCTCGGACTGGCGGCCGACCCGATCATGGACGAGCTGGACATCAGCCACAGCACCTACGGCCTGATCTCCAGCTCCTACTCGATCCTGTTCAGCCTCTCCGGGCTGGTCGTCGGCTTCTTCGCCGCACGCATCTCCAGCCGGGTCCTGCTGTTCGTGATGTGCGTGGTGTGGGGCCTGGCCCAGCTGCCCGTCCTGATCGTCTCGGCCGTGCCGGCGCTGGTCGCCGGCCGGGTGCTGCTCGGTGCGGCGGAGGGACCGGCCACGCCGATGTCGATGCACGCCCTGTACAAGTGGTTTCCGGTGGGCCGCCGCGGCCTGCCTTCGGCCCTGCAGATCAGTGGTGCCGCGCTCGGCACCCTCATAGCGGCGCCCGTGGTGACCTGGCTGATCACCCGGTTCGGGTGGCGTTCGGCTTTCGCCGCGCTGGCCGTGGCGAGCCTGGTGTGGAGCGCGGTGTGGTGGTTCGTCGGGCGCGACGGGCCCTATGACCGGCCTTCCGCGCGTGTACCGGCCGGGACCGGCGGGCCCGCGCGCGTCCCGTATCGCCGCCTACTGCTCTCCGGCACGGTGATCGGGAGCGTGACCAGCGCCTTCGGGGCGTCGTGGGCGATGGCCCTCAGCCAGGCGTGGCTGCCGTCGTACCTCAGGAACGAGCTCACCATGGGCCCGGGGACGGCGGCGGCGGTGCTCAGTGCCGTGTCCGCCTTCAGTTTCGTACTGCTGCTGGCGCTGTCCCCGATGGTCGACCGGCTGACCCGGCGCGGCGTGTCGCTGCGCCTTTCCAGCGGTGTGCCGCAGGGCCTGGCGGTGGCGTGTGCGGGGGCGGCGATGGCGGTGTTCCCCTTCGTCGGCCCGCTGCCGGTGCGGCTCGTCCTGATCGCGGTCGCCTTCGCGGTGCACTCCATCGCCTTCCCGCTGCACTACATGACGGCCGCGGCGGTCGTGCCCGCCTCACAGCGCGGCGCGCTCTTCGGGATCGTGGCCGCGACGGGGACGCTTCCGGGGCTGCTGGCCCCCTCCCTGACCGGCCGCCTGCTGGACACGGCGCCCTCGGCGAGCGCGGGCTACGCGCAGTCGTTCGCGCTGGCCGCGGGCGTCATGATCACTTGCGGTGCGGTGGCCGTCTGCTGTATCCGCCCGGCCCGGGACGCCGCGCGACTCAGCTCCTAGGGTCGGTCAGTCCCGGTCCGGTGCGGTGAAGCCGCTGGCCCAGTACCGGCCGTGCAGGGCCAGGTCCAGGAGCATGCGGACGGCCTCTTCGGCGGGCATCGGCGGGGTGTCCTGCTCGGCCCACCAGCGCAGTACGGCGATCTGTTCGCCCACCCAGACGCGGGCCAGCAGGTCGGCGTCGATGCGCGGCTGGACGCTGTTGCGTTCGGCGCGGGCCTTGAACTCCTGCGCCGTCGCGGCGGCGCAGGAGTCCACGAACATCTGCAGGGGCTTGCCGTCCCCCTCGCCGCGCAGGACGACCCGGTACACGTCCCGTTCGTCGCTCACGTGCCGCAACATCTCCAGCAGCGGTTTGCCGGTGAACCCGACGGCGCTGCCGGACACCGCCGGCTCCAGGCGCTGCGCGAGCTGCTCCAGCAGGTCGGTGGTCACCCGTGCGAACAGGTCGTCCTTGCCCTTGAAGTGCGCGTAGAACGTGGCGCGCGCGACATCGGCCCGCTCGGTGATGTCTTCGACGGTGAGCGCGCTGAAGCCGCGCTCCAGCACCAGCTCCACCAGTGCGCCGCCCAGCGCCCTGCGGGTGCGCCTGGTGCGCCTGTCCTCGGCCATGCGGCCCCCTTCGCCCTGTCGTGGTTCGCGCACAGTCTAGATGGCTCTTGACAGCTCACAAGATACAAAACATTCTGTCTGTAAACGTTCTTGCTGTATTTAATTGGTCAGACTGCAAGGCTGGAGATCGTTGATGAACCTCGGCACCTACCTCACCCGCAGCGCCCGTTACTGGCCCGACGCGACCGCTCTGGTCTGCGGCGAGCGTTCCCGGACGTACGCGGAGCTGGACGGCGCGACCGACCGGCTCGCCTCGGCCCTGATCGCCCGCGGGCTGCGCCCCGGTGACGCGGTCGCCTCCCTGGCCTGGAACCGCGGGGAGCTGGTCGAGGTCGAATTCGCCCTCTACAAGGCCGGCCTGGTGCGCGCACCGATCAACGCCCGTCTGGGGCGCGGCGAGATCGAGCACATCCTGCGCTACGCGCCGGTGCGCGCCCTCCTGTTCGACGCGGCGCACCGCGAGGACGCGCTGGCCGCCGTCGAGGCGTCGGGCACCGGCTGTCTTCCCGTGCTCCTCGATGACGAGCCGGCCGCCGCGTCGGGCGCGACACCGGATGCCGCCGCGGTCCTCGGCTACCGGGCCCTGCTCGGCGAGGCGGGAGCGAAGAAGGGAGCCGGCCCGGTCGCCACCGACGTGGACGAGGACGCTCCGTGCGTCCTGAACTTCACCTCCGGATCCACCGGAGCGCTCAAGGCCGCCGTCCAGACCTTCGGCAACCGCCTCGCGAACATGCGCAAGCTGCTGATGAGCGACGAGTCCCGGCCCCGGCCGGGCACCCGCTACCTCGCCTGCGGCCCCATCACCCACGCCACCGGCATGACCCTGCTGGCCAATGTGTTCGCCGGGGCGACCACCCATGTGCTGCCGGCCTGGAGCGCCGAGGCGTTCGTGGAGACGGTGGAGAGGGAACGCATCACCGCGACGTTCCTCGTCCCCGCCATGGTCAACATGGTGCTGGCCCACCCGGAGGCGACCGGGCGGGACCTGTCCAGCCTGACCGGCGTGCGCGTGGGAGGCGCGCCCATCTCGCCCCAACGCCTGCGGGACGCCGTGCGGTTCTTCGGCCCGGTCGTGGCGCAGGGCTACGGCCTGGGCGAGACGACCAGCGTGGTGGCGGGCCTGAGCAGCCAGGAGATCGCGCACGCCGTCGCGGACGACCCCGAGCTGCTCCAGTCCTGCGGACGGGCGATGTACGACACCGAGATCCGGATCGTCGACGAGGCCGGCCGGCCGCTGCCGCCCCGCGAGGTCGGCGAACTCATCGTCCGCGGCCCCGACTGCGTAAGCGAGTACTGGCAGGAGCCCGAACTGTCGGCGCAGACGTTCCGCGACGGCTGGGTCCACACCGGCGACCTCGCCTGGATGCGTGAGGACGGCTACCTGTTCCTCGTCGACCGCAAGAAAGACATGATCATCTCCGGCGGGTTCAACATCTACTCCACCGAGGTCGAGGCCGCCCTCTACGAACACCCCGGTGTCCAGGAGGTCTGCGTCATCGGCGTGCCCGACGAGACGTGGGGCGAAGCGGTCAAGGCCGTCATCGTGCCCCGCCCCGGCCACGCGCCGAGCGCCGACGAGATCACCGCGTTCTGCGCCGAGCGCCTCGACCGCTTCAAGAAGCCCAGGAGCATCGACTTCGTCGGAGAACTGCCGCACAACCGGAACGGAAAGCTCGACCGCAAGGCCGTGCGCGAACCGTTCTGGGCCGGCGCCGACCGCCGCGTGAACTGACCCCGCCCCTCCCCGACCGCTAGGACCACCACGACATGACCTTCTCCCTGCGCCCCAGCTACGACGACCCCCAGGTCTCCGGCCTCGTCGACCGGCTCCGCACCTACCTCGACGGCGAACTCGCCGACTACGAACGCGACCGCGGCATCACCCACGAGAGCCGACTCGCCCGCTCCGACCTCGAACCCGTCTGGCAGCGCAGCCGCGAACTCGGCTTCTACGGCATCCATCTGCCCGAGCAGTACGGCGGTCAGAACCTCTCCTACACCGCCCTGGCCGCCCTGAAGGAGGAAGTCGGTGCCTGTGGACGCGTGCTGGGACACAGCGTGCTCGGCGACATGGGCGGCCCGCTCCGTGCCGGTGACATCCTCGACCACGCCACCGAGTACCAACTGGACACGTACCTGCTGCCCCTGGTGCGCGGCGAGCGCGCCTGCTGCTTCTCGTTGACCGAGACCGATGCCGGCTCCGACGTCCGGTCCATGCGCACCACTGCCGTCCGCGACGGCGACGGCTACCGTCTGAGCGGCCACAAGGTCTTCAGCTCCGCGGGCCCCTTCGCCGACTTCGCCATAGTCGTGGCCCGGATGGCGGGGACCGGCGAACAGGAGGGCGAGAAGCCGGCCTTCTCCGCCTTCCTCGTCGACCTCGACAGCCCCGGCTGCCGGGTGGCCGACGGCGCCACGCCCATGTCCGGCGAGCACATCGAGAGCGACATCGTGCTGGACGACTGCCACGTCCCCGCCCGGAACCTCCTCGGGGAGGAGGGAAAAGGCATGCGGATCGCGCTCGGCCGCGTCACCACCAACCGGCTCCTGCACTGCCCGACCGTCATCGGCGCCACCCGCCGCGCCCTCGGCCTCACCCTGGAGCGCACCCGCACCCGAAGGGTCGCCGGCGGGCAGCCCCTGCTGGCCCTGCAGTCCATCCAGCACAAGGTCGCCGACATGGCCACCGGTCTGTACGCGGCCCGCTCGATGACCTACGCCGCGCTCGCCGCCCTCGACCAGGGCAAGGACGTACGCACCGAGGCGTTCATGAGCAAGCTGTTCGTCGCCGAGTCCGCCTTCCGCATCCTCGACCAGGCCGTCCAGATCCACGGCAAGGAAGGTCTCACCCAGGGCAACGAGATCGAGTTCCTGTTCCGCAAGATCCGCATGTTCCGCATCCTGACCGGCACCTCCGAGATCCAGCGCAACGGCATCGCGCACGGCCTCGCCTTCATGGCCTGACCGGCCTTCCGCCCCTCGTGCCGCAAGACACCTCTCACACCGCAGGACAGGTGCACCCGATGACCATCCCCGCCCACCCCGCAGCGCCCGCCTGGTCGTCGCTGACGGGCAAACGCATCCTCGACCTCTCCCGGCTCCTGCCGGGCCCGTACGCCACGTCCCTGCTCGCCGACCTCGGCGCCGACGTCATCAAGGTCGAATCCCCCCACGCCGGCGACCCCCTGCGGATCGCCCCCGACCTGTTCGACGCGCTCAACCGCAACAAGCGATCGATCGCCCTCGACCTGCGTGACGAGGACGGCCGGAGCACCTTCCTGGACCTGGTCCGCACCGCCGACGCCGTCGTGGAGAGCTTCCGCCCCGGCGTCCTCGACGGGATGGGCCTGGGCTACGCCACGCTCCACGAGGCCAATCCGCGCCTGGTGCTGTGCTCGCTCAGCGGCTACGGGCAGAGCGGACCGTACGCACAAAAGCCCGGCCACGAGCTCAACTTCCTCGGCCTGTCCGGCTTCTTCGCCGTTCCCGGACGACTGGACGGCCACATCACACGCCCCGGCGTCCGGATCGGCGACATGGCCGGAGCCATGCACGCGGCCCTCGCCCTGACCGCCGCCCTCGGCGCCGAGACCGAGGGCCAGCACATCGACGTATCCCTCAGCGAGTCCATCACCGCCTGGTGCTCCCTCTTCGCGCTGCCGCTGCGCGATGTCCCCGACCCCCTCGAAGCGGGTCTGGTCCAGGGCGACAACGACACCTTCACCACCGCCGACGGACGCGGCCTCTCCCTCGCCACGTTCGAGGACAAGTTCTGGCACCGCTTCCGCACCGGACTGGCGGACGACTTCCCGGCGCTGAACACCCCCGCCTACGACCTGCGGGCCGCCCGCACCGCCGCCCGGCAGGCGGTGAGCGATCTGCTGCGAGGAGTCTTCCGGGCCCGCGACTACGCCTGGTGGCAAGCACGGCTGAACGATCTCGACGCCCCCTGGGCACCCGTCCTCACCACCCCCGGCGAACTCCTGGCCGACCCCCACACGACGGCCCGGCGGCTGTTCAGCACCCCCGCCGACCCCGCCGCCTGCCCGCAGGCCCGCTTCCCCGTGACGTTCGGAGCGGGTCTGGACACCTTCCGCGACCCGGCCCCCGCCCTGGGCCAGCACACCCGGGAACTGCTGGGTGCGGAGCGGCCGTTCCGCGCCGGACCGGGTGCCACGGGCCGGGCGGTTCAGCGGTAGGCCCGGCCCCGTACATGGAGGACGACGAGGGTGATCGCGGTGACGGCGCACACCAGCATGCCCGCGGCCAGGAAGCCGTAGCCCGCCGAGCTGATGCCGGGTTCGACGCTCTGCACCATGGTCATGCCCTCGCCCGCGGGGACCCGGTGCTCCTTGTCCGGGTGGTCCACGATGTAGAGGATCATCGCCGCGACCGCCGCCACGCAGGCCGCCGCCCCGGCGAGCAGCGGGCCGCCCGCCCTGCCGTACCAGGGGACCCGCGGGACCAGGGCGACGTGCGGGCACCGGGTGAGCAGGGTGCGCCCCAGATCGGCGGCGCGTACGGTGAGACCGTCCGCCCGGAGCCGGGTGCCGTCGTCGAAACGGATCTCGCAGCGGAACCCGTTGCCGAGCCGGGTGGCGATGGCGTTCACCGCGTCGCCGTCGACATGGAGTGAGGTGACGCGGTTCCAGGACCAGCCCGCGGAGCCGCGCCGGGACCCGTGGACGAGACCGCCCTCGCGCACCTCGAAATACTCCCCGGGCTCGCCGCGCACGGCCCGGACGATCTGGTTCACCGCGATCCCCGTGGCACCCAGCGCGAGGCCGAGCAACAGGCCGATCGCCTTGTTGCTGCCGGGTGACCCCTCGCCGGTCGCGGACAGGCTCCACACGCCGAGCCAGCCGGACGGGACGGCGGCGAGCAGCGCACAACCCGCGTTCACCCACCGCTTCCGGTGGTCCACCGCGTGCCGGCGGACCACCGGGCCGAGGCCGTCGAACGTGTCCACTTCTTCGATTCCGGTCATCGGGGGAGTCAAGCACCCGGACCGGTGACGCCTCAAGATCTGGCCACCGGACGGCAGTTGATGCCCGAGCCCCGGCCGCGGAGCATCGTTCGCCGGCCCGGCCGCGGCGGACGCGCATCGGGCTTCGTCGTGCAGGCGCGCTCCGGGCATGATTCCCGGTGGAGCTCAAGGCCCCGGCAGAGGGCGGCCATACGGGTCACCCCGGCATGCCGACCGCCGAACCGCCCCCAAAGCTTTGCATAAAAGTGCATAGCTGCGTATAGTCATGCCATCGACGAGGAGGTTTCGATGGTGGTACGCGCAGCAGTGGCAGGGGCGAGTGGATACGCCGGCGGGGAGCTGCTCCGTCTCCTGCTGGTTCACCCCCAGGTCGAGATCGGGGCGCTCACGGCCAACTCCAACGCCGGGCAGAAGCTCGGTGCGCTGCAGCCGCACCTGCGACCGCTCGCCGACCGGGTGCTCCAGCCGACCACCGCCGAGGTCCTCGCCGGTCACGACGTCGTCTTCCTCGCCCTCCCGCACGGACAGTCCGCCGCCGTGGCCGAGCAGCTCGGTGACGAGGTGCTGATCGTCGACATGGGCGCCGACTTCCGGCTCAAGGACGCCGCGGACTGGGAGAAGTTCTACGGTTCGCCGCACGCCGGCACCTGGCCCTACGGTCTGCCCGAACTGCCGGGCGGACGTTCGGCGCTGGCCGGTTCCAAGCGTATCGCGGTGCCCGGCTGCTACCCGACCGCCGTCTCCCTCGCGCTCTTCCCGGCGTACGCGGCCCAGCTGGCCGAGCCCGAGGCCGTGATCGTCGCCGCGTCCGGCACCTCCGGGGCGGGCAAGGCGGCCAAGCCGCATCTGCTCGGCTCCGAGGTGATGGGCAACATGTCCCCGTACGGCGTCGGCGGCGCCCACCGGCACACCCCCGAGATGATCCAGAACCTCAGCGCGGCGGCCGGTGAACCGGTCACGGTGTCCTTCACGCCGACCCTGGCACCGATGCCCCGCGGCATCCTCGCGACCTGCAGCGCGAAGGCGAAGCCCGGGGTGAGCGCCGCGTCCGTCCGTGACGTGTACGAGAAGGCGTTCGCCGACGAACCCTTCGTCGATCTGCTCCCCGAGGGGCAGTGGCCCGCCACGGCTGCCGTCCACGGTTCCAACGCCGTACAGATCCAGGTCGCCCACGACGAGGCGGCGGGCCGGATCATCGTGATCAGCGCCATCGACAACCTCGCCAAGGGCACCGCCGGCGGCGCCCTGCAGAGCATGAACATCGCCCTCGGACTTCCCGAGGACACAGGTCTTTCCACGATCGGAGTCGCACCGTGAGCGTCACGGCAGCACAGGGGTTCTCCGCGGCGGGCATCGCCGCGGGAATCAAGGAGAGCGGTAACCCGGACCTGGCCCTCGTGGTCAACCACGGTCCGCGTCGCGCCGCCGCGGGCGTCTTCACCTCCAACCGCGTCAAGGCCGCCCCCGTCCTCTGGTCGGAGCAGGTACTGAAGGGCGGCGAGGTCACCGCCGTCGTGCTCAACTCCGGTGGTGCCAACGCCTGCACCGGGCCGAAGGGCTTCCAGGACACCCACGCCACCGCCGAGAAGGCCGCCGAGGTGCTCACCGGCCACAACGCGGGTGAGATCGCGGTCGCGTCGACCGGGCTGATCGGCACACTGCTCCCGATGGACAAGCTGCTGCCCGGCATCGAGCAGGCCGCCGCCGCCCTCAGCGAGCACGGCGGCGAGAAGGCCGCCATCGCGATCAAGACCACCGACACCGTCCACAAGACCGCCGTCGCGGGCGGCGAGGGCTGGACCGTCGGCGGCATGGCCAAGGGCGCGGGCATGCTCGCCCCGGGCCTCGCCACCATGCTGGTCGTCCTCACCACCGACGCCGACGTCGACGCCGCCGGACTCGACTCCGCGCTGCGCGCCGCCACCCGCACCACCTTCGACCGGGTCGACTCCGACGGCTGCATGTCGACCAACGACACCGTGCTGCTGCTGGCCTCCGGGGCGAGCGGAATCGCGCCGGAGCAGGCGGAGTTCGCCGAGGCCGTACGGACCGTCTGCGCCGACCTCGCCCGGCAGCTCATCGGCGACGCCGAGGGCGCCTCCAAGGACATCCGGATCGAGGTCGTCAACGCCGCGACCGAGGACGACGCCGTGGAGGTGGGCCGCTCCATCGCCCGTAACAACCTCCTCAAGTGCGCCATCCACGGAGAGGACCCCAACTGGGGCCGGGTCCTCTCCGCGATCGGCACGACGAAGGCCGCCTTCGAGCCCGACCAGCTGAACGTCGCCATCAACGACGTCTGGGTCTGCAAGAACGGCGGCGTCGGCGAGGACCGCGACCTGGTCGACATGCGCTACCGGGAGGTCAAGATCACCGCCGACCTCGCCGCCGGCACCGAGTCCGCCGTCATCTGGGCCAACGACCTCACCGCGGACTACGTCCACGAGAACAGCGCGTACAGCTCATGAGCGCGGCGCGGAAGCACACCGCACTCCCGAAGGCGCAGATCCTCATCGAGGCGCTGCCCTGGCTGACCCGGCACAACGGCAAGACCGTCGTCATCAAGTTCGGCGGCAACGCCATGATCGACGACGGGCTGAAGGCGGCCTTCGCCCAAGACGTGGTCTTCCTGCGCCAGGCCGGCCTCAAGCCCGTCGTCGTGCACGGCGGCGGCCCGCAGATCAGCGCCCAGCTCGACAAGCAGGGCCTGGTCAGCGAGTTCAAGGCGGGTCTGCGCGTCACCACGCCCGAGGCGATGGACGTCGTACGGATGGTGCTCGCCGGACAGGTCCAGCGGGAACTCGTCGGCCTGCTCAACCAGCACGGACCGCTCGCCGTCGGCATGACCGGCGAGGACGCCCACACGATCACCGCCACCCAGCACCGGCCGACCATCGACGGCGAGCTCGTCGACATCGGCCGGGTCGGCGAGATCACCGCCATCGACACCGGGGCGATCCAGGCGCTGCTGGACGACGGCAGGATCCCGGTCATCTCCTCCATCGCACGCTCCGCCGACGACAACCACGTCTACAACGTCAACGCCGACACCGCGGCCGCGGCGCTCGCCGCCGCGCTGAACGCCGA
The DNA here is from genome assembly GCF_042731715.1 of Streptomyces sp. NPDC059832. NCBI lineage: Bacteria > Bacillati > Actinomycetota > Actinomycetes > Kitasatosporales > Streptomycetaceae > Streptomyces > Streptomyces sp. NPDC059832. Next base: position 292,603 of record NZ_JBHWIY010000005.1, read on the forward strand.
GACGCTGATGGTCCTCACCGATGTCGAGGGCCTCTACGAGGACTGGCCCAACAGCGACGACGTGATCAGCCGTCTCACCGCGGCCGAGCTGGAGAAGCTGCTGCCGGAACTCTCCAGCGGCATGGTGCCGAAGATGCAGGGCTGCCTGCACGCCGTGCGCAACGGCGTCGAGACCGCCCGCGTGATCGACGGCCGGGTCCAGCACTCGATCCTGCTGGAGATCTTCACCGACGAAGGAATCGGCACAATGGTCGTGCCCGACGCACAGCCCGACGCGCAGGGGGAGTCATGAGCAACCAGGAGCTCGCACAGCGCTGGAGCCACGCGCTGATGGACAACTACGGGACCCCGCAGCTGTCCCTGGTCCGCGGCGAGGGCGCCCATGTGTGGGACGCCGACGGCACCGAGTACCTCGACTTCGTCGGCGGAATCGCGGTGAACGCGCTGGGGCACGCCCACCCCGCCGTCATCGAGGCCGTCTCCACCCAGATCGCCTCCCTCGGCCATGTCTCCAACCTCTTCATCGCCGAACCGCCCGTCGCCCTCGCCGAACGGCTGCTCCAGCTCTTCGGCCGGACCGGACGCGTCTACTTCGCCAACTCGGGCGCCGAGGCCAACGAGGCCGCCTTCAAGATCGGCCGGCTGACCGGGCGGACCCATATGGTCGCCACCGACGGCGGCTTCCACGGCCGGACCATGGGCGCGCTCGCACTCACCGGCCAGCCCGAGAAGCGCGAGCCGTTCCTTCCGCTGCCCGGCGACGTGACGCACGTCCCGTACGGCGACGCGGACGCCCTGCGGGCCGCCGTCACCACCGACACCGCGCTGGTGATCATCGAGCCCGTCCAGGGCGAGAACGGTGTGGTCGTACCGCCCGCCGGATACCTGGAGGCCGCCCGGGAGATCACCCGGGCCACCGGCACCCTGCTCGTCCTCGACGAGGTGCAGACCGGCATCGGCCGCTGCGGCCAGTGGTTCGAGCACCAGGCCCACCAGGGCATCGAGCCCGACGTCGTCACCCTCGCCAAGGGCCTCGGCGGCGGACTGCCGATCGGTGCGACCGTGGCCTTCGGCCCGGCGGCCGAGCTGCTGCATCCGGGCCAGCACGGCACGACGTTCGGCGGCAACCCGATCGCCTGCGCCGCCGGTCTCGCCGTTCTGGACACCCTGGCCGCCGACGGCGTCCTGGACCGGGTCAAGCGGCTCGGCGAGAAGATCCGGGACGGCGTGGAGGGCCTCGCTCACCCGCTGGTCTCCCATGTCCGCGGCTCCGGACTGCTGCTGGGTATCGTGCTCACCGAGCCCCTCGCGCCTCAGGTGCAACAGGCGGCTCAGGGAGCCGGAATCCTGGTGAACGCACCCGCCCCCGATGTCCTGCGGCTCATGCCGCCGCTGATCATCGGCGACGCGGAAGTGGACGCGTTGCTCCGGGCACTGCCCGGCGCTCTCGACGCGGCACAAGGGGACGGACGATCCGGAGAATGAGGCGACGACGATGACCGAGGCGCAGGAAACCGAGTACGGCGGGCCGTCCGTGCCGCAGACCCGCACTGCACGCCACCGCCGGATCGTGGACATCCTGAACCGGCAGCCGGTGCGCTCGCAGAGCCAGTTGGCGAAGCTCCTCGCCGACGACGGGCTGAGCGTCACCCAGGCGACGCTCTCCCGCGACCTGGACGAGCTGGGCGCGGTGAAGATCCGCAACACCGGCGGCGAGCTGATCTACGCGGTGCCGAGCGAGGGCGGATTCCGCACCCCGCAGGCACCCTTGGGCGGGTCGGCGAAGGAGGAGCGGATGCGGCGGCTCTCCGCCGAACTGCTCATCTCCGCGGAGGCATCGGCCAACCTCGTGGTGCTGCGCACTCCTCCGGGCGCGGCCCAGTTCCTCGCCTCGGCCATCGACCAGGCCGAACTGCACGACATTCTCGGCACCATCGCGGGCGACGACACCCTGATGCTGATCAGCCGTGACCCGGCGGGCGGTCAGGCGCTCGCCGACCATCTGCTGCGACTGGCCCAGAACGAGCGCTGAACGCACCGGTGTTGCCGGGTCCGGTCAGTAGCGCGTGATCGCGGTCGGGCCCGACCGGGTCCCGATCGCGATGTGCGGACGACGGGCCGGGTCCACCCAGTCGAGGATCCGGTCCATCGCGGTCGCCGGTACGGAGACGCAACCGGCGGTCGCGCCACGCCCGTTGACGTGGAGGAAGATCCCGGCGCCGCGACCCCGTACCGGCCGTGCGTAGTTGAACCCGATGACGAGCGCGCGGGCGTACTGGGTCGGATACGCGATCAGGTGCTCCGCCTCGCCCGCCCGGCAGTCCTCGGGCCGCGGTTCCACCCAGCGGTTGTAGGCCCGCGCCGCGGTGTCCTGACACCACCACGACCGGTTGCCGACCCGGCGGTACGGATGGACGGTGCCGGCCGGTGCGGGCTCGATCCCGAAGGCGTACGGCAGGTCGTACAGGCCGGTGGGTGTGGTGTTCGTGCCCTGCTTGCGCGTCGCCCCCTCGGCCAGCCCCTTCGCGCCGAAGCGGGCCGGTGCGGATCCGCCCTTCATCCAGGTGCCCCGGCGCAGATTCCACCAGGTGACGGTGCCCGTGGTGGAGCCCCTGGCCGGGGCCTCGGCCGTGATCAGCTGGGTGCCGCCGCCGGTGTCGGCCATCCGATGCGGCAGCGGCGGCGCGGCGGCGGGCCGGGCCGCGACCGAGCCCGCCAGCGCGAGCAGTACCGAAAGGGTCACCAGGGATCTGCGCATGTCCGGACGGTAGACCCGCCGGCCGGGCGCCACCCGTGGTTGTGCTCCGTACGGCTCAATACCGGTCCGCCGGGTCGCCGTCCGGCCGGGGCATCGCCGGCAGCGGGAGCGGCAGCCCCGGAAGCCCGTCGATACTCGTCGCGATGTGCTCCTTCTTCTCGAAGTAGGCACTGAGCGAGGTGTCGTCCTCGCGGGCGAAGCGCTGGGCGTGCAGCGACCGGTCCTCGTCGTACGACATGAACGGCACCCCGTAGCCGCAGGTGTCCCGGATCAGCTCGGCCCGCACCACGACGACGGCGCGCAGCCCGTGGAGGTCGGGGTCCACGTCCGGGAAGTGGGCGAGCAGCGCGCCGAACCGCGGATCGTCACGGAAGACCGGCTCACCGCGGCCGTGCACCCGCACGATGTTCGGCGGTCCCTGGAAGGCGCACCACATCAGCGTGATCCGGCCGTTCTCGCGGAGGTGGGCGACGGTCTCGGCATTGCTGCCGGCGAAGTCCAGGTAGGCCACGGTCAGCTCGTCGATGACGGCGAACGAACCGCTGACGCCCTTGGGGGAGAGGTTGACCGTGCCCTCGCCGGCCAGGGGCGCCGTCGCCGTGAAGAAGATGTGCTGCTCTTCGATGAAGGTCCTGATCCGTCCTTCGATGCGTTCATATGTTTTCCCCATGGCGACCATTGTCGGCGCCGACTCGGGTGATGGCGAGGTGATTCCACCTGGCGGGACGCCTGTTCGGGGCTGCGGGCCGACGATCGCACCTTTGACAAATCATGCAGAGGTCTGCATAGTTATACCTGTCGGTGGTCGCGCCGTGAGGAGAGGCCCGTGACCGAGCGCGTCGTACGCGCCTGTTCGGGCGGCCCGGACACCAGGGCTTCATCGAGATCTTCGGCCTCTCGTCGAAGCTCGCGGCGAAGCGTGACCTCGCCCGACCCCCAGTAGTTACGTCTCCGCCTCCCCGGCCCTCCACGCGGGGAGGCGGTCGCACACCCACCACCCTGTTCTTCCGAGGAGCACGCAGTGAGCAACGGCAACGGCAACAGCGACGTACGCCTCTGGGGCGCCCGCTTCGCCGACGGTCCGGCCGAGGCGCTGGCGAAGCTGTCCGCCTCCGTCCACTTCGACTGGCGGCTCGCGCCGTACGACATCGCCGGTTCCCGCGCCCACGCGCGCGTCCTGAACAAGGCGGGCCTGCTCACCGAGGACGAGCTGAGCCGTATGATCGCCGGTCTCGACCAGCTCGAAGCCGATGTCGCCGACGGCTCCTTCACCGGCACCATCGCCGACGAGGACGTCCACACCGCGCTGGAGCGCGGACTGCTGGAGCGCCTCGGCCCCGACCTCGGCGGCAAGCTGCGGGCCGGCCGGTCCCGCAACGACCAGATCGCCACGCTCTTCCGGATGTACCTGCGCGACCACGCCCGGATCATCGGCGGTCTGATCGCCGAACTGCAGGGCGCGCTGGTCGGCCTCGCCGAGGCGCACCCGGACGTCGCGATGCCCGGCCGTACGCATCTGCAGCACGCCCAGCCGGTGCTCTTCGCCCACCACGTCCTGGCCCATGTGCAGCCCCTGTCCAGGGACGCCGAGCGGCTGCGCCAGTGGGACGAGCGGACCGCCGTCTCGCCGTACGGCTCCGGTGCCCTGGCCGGCTCGTCCCTCGGACTCGACCCGGAGGCGGTCGCCGCGGACCTCGGCTTCGAGCACGGGTCCGTCGCCAACTCCATCGACGGAACGGCCTCCCGCGACTTCGTCGCCGAGTTCGCCTTCATCACCGCGATGATCGGCGTGAACCTCTCCCGGATCGCGGAGGAGGTCATCATCTGGAACACGAAGGAGTTCTCCTTCGTCACCCTGCACGACGCCTTCTCCACCGGCTCCTCGATCATGCCGCAGAAGAAGAACCCGGACATCGCCGAGCTGGCCCGCGGCAAGTCCGGCCGGCTGATCGGCAACCTGACCGGCCTGATGGCCACGCTGAAGGCCCTCCCCCTCGCGTACAACCGCGACCTCCAGGAGGACAAGGAGCCGGTCTTCGACTCCTGCGACCAGCTGGAGGTGCTGCTGCCCGCCTTCACCGGCATGATGGCCACCCTCACCGTCAACCGTGAGCGCATGGAGGAGCTGGCCCCGGCCGGCTTCTCGCTCGCCACCGACATCGCCGAGTGGCTGGTCAAGCAGGGCGTGCCCTTCCGCGTCGCCCACGAGGTCGCCGGTGAGTGCGTCAAGGAGTGCGAGCGGCACGGCATCGAGCTCGACGAGCTGACCGACGAGCAGTTCGCCAAGATCTCCGAGCACCTCACCCCCGAGGTCCGCACGGTCCTCGACGTCGCCGGTGCGCTCGCCTCCCGCAGCGGCCGCGGCGGCACGGCCCCGTCGGCCGTGGCCGTCCAGCTCGCCGAGGTGAAGGCCGACCTCGCCGTCCAGCAGGCCTGGGCCACCGCGAAGAACTGACCGCGACGAGAGCGGCATCGGGGCGGGGAGCGGTCGTACGCTCCCCGCCTTCCGGTTTCCGTGAGCTGGGTTACGTTGACGGGGGAGCACACCCGATCGACGAGGAGCCCAACGATGCCTTTCGCCCGGCTGGCCACGGCGACGACGCCGACCGCCCACATCGGACTCGGCCTGGCGGCGGTCGGCAGGCCCGGCTACATCAATCTCCACCGCGACCGCGATCTGCCCGCCGACCGCGGCGTCGAGGCGATGCGCGAACGCACCCACGAGCTGCTCGACGCCGCCTACGCACAGGGCGTCCGCTATGTCGACGCGGCCCGTTCCTACGGCCGTTCGGAGGAGTTCCTGGCCGACTGGCTGACGGCACACCCCGAGGCGGACGACGTCGTCATCGGCAGCAAATGGGGCTACACCTACACCGCCGACTGGCGCATCGAAGCCGAGGCGCACGAGGTCAAGGACCACGGCCTCGCCACGTTCCTGCGCCAGCGGGCCGAGACCGACGCACTGCTCGGCGACCGCCTCGACCTCTACCAGATCCACTCGGTCACCGCCGACAGCCCGGCCCTCACGGACAAGGAACTGCACGCGCGGCTGGCCGCGCTCGCCGAGGAGGGCGTCAGCGTCGGCCTCTCTACCAGCGGACCCGCCCAGGCCGACGCGATCCGGGCCGCCCTCACCGTCACCGTGGACGGCGAGCCGCTCTTCCGTACGGTCCAGGCCACCTACAACGCCCTGGAGACCTCGGCCGGGGCGGCGCTCGCCGAGGCCAGTGCCGCCGGCCTCACCGTGATCGTCAAGGAAGCCATGGCCAACGGACGGCTCGCCGGAACGGAAGCCCCCGCCGTGGTCCAGGAGATCGCCACCGATACCGGTGTCGGCAGCGACGCGGTCGCCCTGGCACTCGTACTGCACCAGCCCTGGGCCGGGGTGGTGCTCTCCGGCGCGGCGACCGTCGACCAGCTCGCCGGAAACCTGCACGCGGCCGTCGTCGACCTCGACGAGGAGCGGCGCGCCCGGCTCGACGCGCTGGTGGAGGAGCCCGAGGCGTACTGGCGCCACCGCGCCGGGCTGCCCTGGAGCTGACCGGACACCACCGGGAGCGGCGCGGGCTGTCCGTCACATCGACGGGGTTCCGTCCGTCAGTGCTGTGACGGAACACGACGGAGGAATGTGACTGTGGACGGACATGAGTTCCTGGCAGAGCGCTTCGAGGAGAACCGGAGCCGGCTGAAGGCCGTGGCCTACCGGATGCTCGGCTCGACGAGCGAGGCGGAGGATGCCGTCCAGGAGGCCTGGATCCGGCTCAGCCGTTCCGACGACCGGGCGATCGAGAACCTGGGCGGCTGGCTGACGACGGTCGTCGGGCGGGTGTGCCTGGACATGCTCCGCTCCCGGCGCTCCCGCCGCGAGGAACCCCTCGACACCGGGGTGCCCGAGGGCCATGCCCCTGGCCCGGACCTCGGCGAACGGCCGGAGGCCGACCCGGAGCAGCAGGCGCTGATGGCCGACTCGGTGGGTCTCGCGATGCTCGTCGTGCTCGAAACGCTCGACCCCGCCGAGCGGCTCGCCTTCGTGCTGCACGACATGTTCGCCGTGCCCTTCGGCGAGATCGCCGTCGTCGTGGACCGCACCCCGGCCGCGACCCGGCAGCTCGCCAGCCGGGCGCGGCGCCGGGTGCAGGGCGTGGAACCGGTCCCGGACCCCGGTCTCGCCCGCAGGCGCGAGGTCGTCGCCGCCTTCCTGGCCGCCGCCCGGGACGGCGACTTCGAGGCCCTGGTGGCCGTGCTCGATCCGGACGTGGTGGTGCGGTCCGACGCCGGCGCAGGGGGTGCCGGTGCCCCGGCCCTGGTGCGGGGCGCCGAGGCCGTGGCCCGTCGGGCGATGATGTTCGCGCCGTTCGCGCGGTCGGCGCAGCAGGCACTGGTCGCCGGGGAACCGGCCGTCATCGCGACGCGCGAGGGCCGGCGGTTCTCGGTCATGGTCTTCACGGTCGTCCGGGGGAAGCTCGTCGAGATGTCCGTGATCAACGACCCGGCCCGCCTGCCCGGCCTCGATCTGACGGTCCTCAACGACTGACGGGCCCGTCCCGCGGGCCGCCGTCCGCCCACGCCGCGAGCGCCGCGAAATCGGACGGCAGCAGACCGATCCAGGGGTCGATCCACCGGAGCAGCGCCTCGCCGGCCCCCTGGCCGAGGACCCACTCCCGGTCCTGCCCGGTGATCTCGTCGTCGACCCAGGCGAACGGCCGGCCGGCCGCGTACTCCACGACGTACCGCGTCTTCCAGTACGTGCCGTCCGGCGCGCTGCCGTGCATCGACGGCCAGTCGATGTACGGCAGCGGGGGCAGCCCCAGACGCGGCCCGATCCAGACGTTCGCCTCGTCCTTCCAGGTCGTCGCCCAGACCAGCTCGTACCGGCCGGCCAGGGCCCGCAGCGCCGTCCCGTGCTCCGGGTTGAGCAGGACGGGCAGGGGCGGCCCGTAGTCCCACCCCGTCGGCCGCATCAGATGCTTCGCATAACCATCCGGTGGCCGGAGGTGCGCGAGCGCCGCGTAGGGATTGAGCGGACCGTCGATGTCGATCAGCAGCAGCGGCTTCATGGCGCCATGGTCCTCCCTCCCGCCGGGGGAGGACACAGCTTTCCAGTGAGACATTGGTGTCTCATATGGTCTATGCTTGTCTCATGAGTCTCGACCGTGAGCAGGTGCTGCGCAGCGCCGCCGCTCTGCTGACCCGCAAATCGACCGCCACCATGGACGAGGTCGCCAGAGCCGCAGGCATCGGGCGCGCCACCCTGCACCGGCACTTCGCCGGACGGGACGCCCTGGTCAGAGCGTTGGAGAACCTGGGCATCCAGGAGGTCGAAGCGGCTCTGGACGCCGCCGCGCTCGACGAGGGCGCCGCGCAGGACGCACTGCGCCGTTTCGTCGCGGCCGTCGAGCCGAGCGCCGGACTGCTCTCCTTCCTCGTCACCGAGAACCAGCTCTTCGAGGGCGAAGAGATGAACGAGGGCTGGAGCCGCCTCGACGCCCGGGTCTCCGCCTTCTTCAGGCGCGGCCAGGAGCGCGGCGAATTCCGGATCGACCTCACCCCCGCCTGGCTGACCGAGGCCCTCTACGGCCTCATCTCCTCCGCCGCCTGGGCCGTCCAGGACGGCCGGGTCGCGAGCCAGGACTTCCAATACATGATCGTCGAGTTGCTGCTCGGCGGTGCACGCCGGAGCGTGGAGCAATGAGCCGTATCGAACAGCGGGTGGAGACCTCGGACGAACTGCACCGTCCGGGGCGGTGGATCGCCCTGGCCGTGCTGGTCCTCGCCGTGCTGCTCGTGGCGATCGACGCCACCGTCCTCGGCCTGGCGACCCCCTTCCTCACCGAGGACCTCGAACCGACCGGTACCCAGCTCCTGTGGATCGGCGACGTCTACTCCTTCGTCATCGCCGGACTCCTGGTCTCGATGGGCAGCCTCGGCGACCGCATCGGCCGCAAGAAGCTGCTGCTGTGCGGCGCGACGGCGTTCGGCGCGGTCTCGGTGCTCAACGCCTACGCGCACACCCCCGAGATGATGATCCTGGCGCGGGCGCTGCTCGGTGTCGCGGGTGCCACCCTCATGCCGTCCACGCTCGCCCTGATCCGCAACCTCTTCCACGACCCGCGCGAGCGCAGCCTCGCCATCGGGATCTGGGGAGCGATGGCCTCCGCCGGAGCGGCCGTCGGCCCCGTGGTCGGCGGACTCCTGCTGGAGCACTTCTGGTGGGGCTCGGTCTTCCTGATCAACCTGCCCGTCATGGCGATCCTCGTGGTCGTCGGCGCCAGGATGATCCCCGAATCCAGGAACCCGGCCCCGGGCCCCTGGGACCTGGTGAGCGTCGCGCTCTCCTTCATCGGCATGATCGGCGTCGTGTACGCCGTCAAGGAACTGGCGGCGCACGGCCCGAGCGGGGGAACCGTCCTCGCCGGCGTCGGTGGCGTGGCCGCGCTCTGCTGGTTCGTACGCAGGCAACTCACGCTCCCCGCACCCCTGCTGGACATGCGGCTCTTCCACCACCGGGGCTTCTCGGGCGCGGTCCTCGCCGACCTGCTGACCATCCTCGGCCTGTCCGGGCTGGTCTTCTTCCTCTCCCAGTTCCTCCAGCTGGTGCAGGGCCGCGGGCCGCTGGAGGCCGGTCTCGCGGAACTGCCCGCGGCCGTCGGCGCCGTCGCCGCAGGTCTGCTCGCCGGCCGGGCGGCCCGTCGCTTCTCGGTGCGCTCGGTGGTGACCGGCGGTCTCGGGGCGATCGGCCTGGCGCTCGCCGCGGTCACCCTGATCCACAAGGAGACCGCCTACCCGCTGATCGGGGCGGTGCTGCTCATCGTCGGCGTGGGCGCGGGCTTCGCCTTCACCGTCACCTCCGACGTGATCCTCTCCAGCGTCCCGAAGGAGCAGGCGGGATCCGCCGGCGCGGTCTCCGAGACGGCGTACGAGCTCGGCGCGGCCCTCGGCATCGCCCTGCTCGGCTCCATCGTCACCGGCGTCTACCAGACGTTCGAATCGCCCGCGGGGACCCCGTCGGCCAATGCCGCCGCGGCGCACGAATCGCTGGGCGGCGCGGTCGAGGCCGCCCACGGTCTGCCGGCTCCGCAGGGACAGGCACTGGTCGCCGCGGCGCAGGACTCGTTCGTCGAAGGGCTGCGGCTCGCCGCGGGTGTCGGCGCGGCGGTCCTGCTGGCGACGGCCGTCGCCGCCTGGTTCCTGTTGCGCGGTCAGAAGCTGGAGGACGGCATCGTGCACCAGTAGCCGCCCGGGTCGTCCGGACACGCGGAAGGGCCCGTACCACCGGGAAACCGGGGTACGGGCCCTTCCGCATGTCCTGCCGTCGGCGCTGCGCGCCTCAGCTCACGCGGCCTTGGCCTTCGTGGCGTACATGTCGACGTACTCCTGACCGGACAGCCGCATCACCTCGGCCATCACGGAGTCGGTCACCGCCCGCAGTACATAGCGGTCGCGGTCCATGCCCTCGTAGCGGGAGAACTCCATCGGCTCACCGAAGCGGACCGTCACCTTGCCGGGACGGGGCAGGCCGGCGCCGCCGGGCTGCAGCTTGTCCGTGCCGATCATCGCGAACGGCACCACCGGCGCGCCCGTCATCAGCGTCAGCCGGGCGATGCCCGTGCGGCCCCGGTACAGACGGCCGTCGGGGGAGCGGGTGCCCTCGGGGTAGATGGCGAACGCCTTGCCCTCCTCCAGCACCCGACGGCCCGTCATCAGCGCCGCGACACCGCCGCGTCCGCCGTCCCGGTCCACCGGGATCATGCCGCAGCCGGTGAAGAACCAGGCCATCGCCCGGCCCTTGATCCCCTTGCCCGTCACGTACTCGTCCTTGCCGATGTAGAACACCGGCCGGTCGCAGCAGATCGGCATGATCATCGAGTCGATGAACGTCAGATGGTTGCCCGCGAGGATCACCGGACCGTCCCCGGGGATGTTCTCCACACCCTCCACCTGGGGGCGGAACATCAGGCGCAAGATCGGTCCGAGCACTGCCTTGATGAGTGCGTGTCGGGACAACGGTTCCTCCGGTGTAGTGGCCGGGCCGGCCGAGGTGCGGGGATCGTGACGGTCCATGCAGGTGAGGACGATACTCGCGGGTACTCGCTGATCGCACATCGGGTTCATGGAGCGGATACGCGGTGTTGACATGAGTTTGCGCCATGTTCGTCCAGGAGCTGCCCCCACGACGGTACCGCTGCCTACGCTCGGGCCTCGCCCGACAGGTGCCAGACATCACACGCGAGGAGCATTCATGACTGAGCGCGCGCAGGCCGGTCCCGGCCGCAGAACCATGCTGGGAGCGGGAGCCGCCGTACTGGGCACGGCCGCCCTCGGCCTGGCCGGCGGCCCGGCCGCCGCCGACAACGCGGCGAACACCGCCGGACGTCACGGCGGTCACGGCTTCCGCCTCGACCTGCCGGTGCCCACCGTCATCGGACACCGCGGCACCAGCGGCTACCGGCCCGAGCACACCCTCGGCTCCTACCAGCTGGCCCTCGACATGGGCGCGCACATCGTCGAGCAGGACCTGGTGCCGACCAAGGACGGCCACCTGGTATGCCGTCACGAGAACGACATCACCGCCACCACCGATGTCGCCGCCCACCCCGAGTTCGCGAGCCGCAGGACCACGAAGAAGGTCGACGGCGTCTCCCTCACCGGCTGGTTCACCGAGGACTTCACCCTCGCCGAACTGAAGACACTGCGGGCCAAGGAGCGCATCCCCGGCACCCGTCAGAAGAACACGCTCTACGACGGCCGCTGGGAGATCCCCACCTTCGAGGAGGTGCTGCGCTGGGCCGACCGGGAGGGCCGCAGGCGCGGAAAGCCCGTCTGGCTGTACGTCGAGACCAAGCACCCCACCTACTTCCGCGGGCTCGGCCTCGGACTCGAGGAGCCGCTCGCCAAGCTGCTGCGCCGCTACAACCGGCACCGTCAGCAGTCGCCGCTCATCCTCCAGTCCTTCGAGCCCGGCAGCATCCAGCGGCTGGCGCGGCTCGTCGCGACCCCGCGCGTCGTACTGCTCTCCGGCGCGGGCGAGCGCCCCTGGGACTTCGTGACGTCCGGTGACCCGCGCACCGTGGCGGACCTGGTGAGGCCCGAGGGGCTGAAGTGGATGGCCTCCTTCGCGCAGGGCATCGGCCCCACCCTGGACCTGGTCATCCCCAAGGACGCCGCGGGGCGGCTCACCGCACCGACCACCCTGGTGAGGGACGCGCACGCCCAGGGTCTGGTCCTGCACCCCTACACCATGCGCAACGAGAACACCTTCCTTCCCGCCGACTTCCGCCGCGGCACGGACCCCAACGCCTACGGCGACGCGTTCGGCGCGTTCCGGACGTACTTCGCGACGGGCATCGACGGCGTCTTCTCCGACAACCCGGACACGGCCCTGCTCGCCGCGGCGGACTTCGCCGGGAAGTGACACCCGCGTCAGCACCCGGCCGGGGCGTGCCCCGGTCGGGTGGTGCTCGCCCGGTACGGCAACCGGCCGCGGGCGCGGGCGCGTCGGCCGGGGCATGACGCTTCTCGATCTTGCTCCCGCGGGTCCCGCCCCGGCCCCCGCTTCCGTCGTCCGCGCCCTGTACCCGCTGGTGAGCGCCGAGGCCATGGCCGAGGCTGCCGCCTCGCTGACCGGCGCGGCGATCGAACCGGCCGATCTCGAACAGGCCGTCTGGCTGCGGCTGCTGGAGCGGCTCGCCGGGGAGGGGCCGCCGGTGGACCCGGCCCGCTGGGTGCGGGACGCCGTACGGGGAGAGGCCCGCAGGGCCCGCCGCACCGCCCGGCGCGAACGTCCCTACCGCGACGACTCCGCCGCGGACCCGGGCGGCTGCCCCGAGCGGCTCGCCCTCGGTGCCGACGAACGCAGGGCGCTGCGCGCGGCGGTGGACCGGCTGCCCGGCAGGTGCGCCCGGCTGCTGGCGGCGATGCTCTCGCCCGGCGATCCCACCTACCGGGAAATCGCAGGGAAGTTGGGTATGTCACAGGGGAGTTTGGGCCCGATCCGTTCCCGTTGCCTTGGATGTCTGCGCAGAATGCTCGCGGCGGAGGTTGCGGCTCCTGAACTGTGGGGAAAGGAGCGTTAGACAACCGGTGGATCAGGTGGGCGGAGGCATGCGCACATGGGCATGAGCGTGATCATCTCGGCGGCGACGGCACAGGACGCCGAACAGATCTTGAAACTCCAGTACCTCTGCTTCCAGAGCGAGGCGGAGCTGTACGGGAACTACCGGATCGACCCGCTCGTCCAGACCCTGGACTCGTTGCACGCCGAGATCGCCACGAACCTGGTGTTCGTGGCGCGGCTGGGTGACGAGGTGGTGGGATCGGTCCGGGGAACCATCGGTCAGGACGGCGCGGGGGAGATCGGCAGGCTCTGCGTCCACCCCCGGCTCCAGGGACACGGTCTCGGTGCCCGGCTGCTGCGGGCGGCGGAGGCGGGGCTCGCCGACGAGCGGTCGGCCACCCTGTTCCGGCTGCACACCGGTCATCGCAGCGAGAGCAATCTCCGGCTCTACCGGCGGGCGGGTTACGCCCCCGTGGGCAACGAGACCGGCCGGGACGGCGTCCTGATGATCCTGCTGGAGAAGGACGCCACCGAGCCCGCGTACGTGGCCAGCGCCTGAGCCGCTACGCCTTTCTCGCCCGGCGCAGCCACATCATCCCGGTGATCGGCAGGATCACCGGGATGAACAGGTACCCCATGCCGAAGTCGGACCAGACGGTGGCGTCCGCGAACGCCGAGGGCTCCGCCATCGTCCAGGTCCCGACGACCAGCACACCCAGCAGCTCGGCGGCGCAGCACACCAGTGCCGTCCTGCGCGCCTTCTCGCCCCCGCGCACCAGCGAGTACGTGATGAACCCGTACACGAGCGCGGCGACGGCCGACAGCACATAGGCGAGCGGGGCCCTGCCGAAGTCCAGGATCATCTGGACGATCGAGCGGGAGGCGGCCGCGACGGTGAACACCCCGTAGAACCAGACCAGTACCCGGCCGGGGCCCGTGCCGAGGTCGAAGGGCTGCTTCTCGCCGGTGGCCGCCGCGGGGGCGCGATCGGTGTCGGTCACGGTCAGTTTCCCCAGATGTCGTAGAGCCGTACTTCGAGGACGGCCAGCACGATCGCGCCCGCCGCCACCGTCACCGAACCCCACCGGGTCCGCTCGGTCAGCGACAGGAAACCGGCCGCGGGCACCGCGAGGAAGGCCCCGATCAGATACGCGATGAAGATCGTCATGCCCTGCTCGGGCCGTTCGCCCCGGGACAACTGCACGATGCCCACCACGAGCTGGGCCAGTCCCAGCAGCGAGACCACGGCCATCCCGATGAAGTGCCAGTCCTTGGTCGGCTGGTCCCGGTACGCGGCGAATCCGCACCAGGCGGCGAGGGCGAGCGCGGCCACGGCGACCGCGACCGTCAGGGCGTCAAGCATGAGCCGAGGGTATTACGGACCGGACGCCCCCCTGCGTGCGCCCCCGTCCCCGCCGGACGGCGGGCCCGACGGGCGGCAGGGACGGGAGTCGTGGCCTTGGCCACAACCCGCGACCGTTCCGAGCCGGTCGCGGGTTGTGGCCGGCGAAGCCCTGTCCGCCGTATCGATGCAGGTCACAGCCGGGGGAGTGGAAATCCCGGCGAGCGGCCGAACCGGCTCGCACCACCATCCACGTCTGTCCGCTATTCGGACAGGCGGGTCGGGCGGAACGTTACGTCTGTTTTACTTGGCGCATGACCACGACGAGCAACCGCATCCTTGCGACCGAGGCGATCACGACGCCCGGTGCTCGTTGTATGTGTCGAATGCGCACCTTCTGAGGGCCCACGCCTGAGCCTCGCGCCCCGAAGCGAGACCGAGCCCGAGCCGTCCGCATCCAGCGGAACGAGCCTGCCCCAGCACCGCCGCCCGGCCACCCGCCGCCCCGAGCCGTGCCGAGACCCCCGCTTGGAACGTCCGATCGAAACGTCCAGACCGTCTCATCAGACGAATGCCCCGTGCCCGGCGGCCACCGCGCCGCGCACTCGACAGTGACGGAAACCCCTGTGATCACCACTTCGGGCCTCACGAAGGTCTACCAGTCGCGCGGCCGTGAGGTCACCGCCCTGGACGGCGTCGACCTGCACGTCCGCGAGGGCGAGGTGTACGGCGTCATCGGACAGAGCGGCGCCGGCAAATCCTCCCTGATCCGCTGCATCAACCTCCTGGAACGCCCCACCTCCGGCACCGTGACCGTGGGCGGCCAGGACCTCACCGCACTCGCCGGACGCGGCCGCCGGGCCGGCAAGGAACTGCGCGAGGCGCGCAGCCGCATCGGCATGGTCTTCCAGCACTTCAACCTGCTGGCCTCCCGTACCGTCCAGGACAACGTCGAACTCCCGCTGGAGATTCTCGGCGTCTCCGGCCGGGACCGCTCCCGCAAGGCCCTCGAACTCCTCGACCTGGTCGGCCTCGCCGACAAGGCCAAGGCCTATCCCGGCCAGCTCTCCGGCGGCCAGAAGCAGCGCGTCGGGATCGCCCGCGCCCTCGCCGGGGACCCCAAGGTCCTGCTCTCCGACGAGGCCACCTCGGCCCTCGACCCCGAGACCACCCGCTCCATCCTCCAGCTGCTGCGCGACCTCAACCGGCAGCTCGGCCTGACCGTCCTGCTCATCACGCACGAGATGGACGTCGTCAAGACGATCTGCGACTCCGCGGCGCTGATGCAGAAGGGACGCGTCGTCGAGTTCGGCACCGTCGGCGAACTGCTCGCCACCCCCGGCTCCGAACTGGCCCACGAGCTGTTCCCCGTCGGTGGCACGGCCTCCGGCCCCGAGTGCACGGTCGTCGACGTCACCTTCCACGGCGACGCGGCCGGCCGGCCGGTGATCTCCCAGCTCTCGCGCACGTACAACATCGACATCTCGATCCTGGGCGCCGCGATGGACACCGTCGGCGGCAAGCAGATCGGCCGGATGCGCATCGAGCTGCCCGGCCGCTTCGAGGAGAACGTCGTCCCGATCGGCTTCCTGCGCGAGCAGGGCCTCCAGGCCGAGGTAGTGGAGAACGACGGCAGCGCCATCCCCGTACAGACCCCCGCCCCGCTCACCAAGGAGGTGGCGAAGTGACCTGGTCCGAAATGCAGCCGCTGCTCACCCAGGGGACCATCGACACCCTCTACATGGTGCTCTGGTCCACGGTCGTCACCGTGCTCGTGGGACTGCCGCTCGGCGTCCTGCTGGTCCTCACCGACAAGGGCGGACTGCTCCGGAACACCCCGGTGAACAAGGTCATCGGCGTGATCGTGAACATCGGCCGCTCGCTGCCGTTCATCATCCTGCTGATCGCCCTGATCCCCTTCACCACCTGGGTCGTCGGCACCTTCATCGGCCCGTCCGCGATGATCGTTCCGCTCTCCGTCGGCGCGATCCCGTTCTTCGCCCGGCTCGTCGAGACCGCCGTCCGCGAGGTCGACCACGGGCTCGTCGAGGCCGTCCAGTCGATGGGCGGATCCATCCCGACGATCGTCCGCAAGGTCCTGCTGCCGCAGGCGCTGCCCTCGCTGATCTCGGGCGTCACCACCACCGTCATCGTGCTCATCGGCTACTCCGCGATGGCCGGCGCGGTCGGCGGCGAAGGGCTCGGCTCCAAGGCCGTCACCTACGGATTCCAGCGCTTCGACAACCAGTTCATGCTCATCACCGTCGCGCTGCTGATCGTCATCGTGACCGTGATCCAGCTGATCGGCGACGGAGCCGTACGCCTGCTGGCCCGCCGGGGCCGCACCACCTCCTGAGACCTCCTCTCCGCTCACAAGCCCGAACTCCTTGTCCGGGCGCACCACCCTCACCACCAGAAAGAGGCACTTTTCGTGCGTAAGAACATCAAGATCACCGCAACTGCCGCCGCCACCGCCGCCATCGCCCTCGGCCTCACCGCCTGCGGTACGTCGTCCGACCCGGGCGCCAAGAGCGGGACCGGTGCCGAGGCCGACACCTCCAAGGCGCTCGTCGTCGCCGCGTCCCCGACGCCGCACGCCGACATCCTGGACTTCGTCAAGAAGAACCTGGCGGAGAAGGCGGGCCTCAAGCTCGAGGTCAAGGAGTTCACGGACTACGTCCTGCCGAACACCGCCACCGAGACCGGCCAGGTCGACGCCAACTTCTTCCAGCACCAGCCGTACCTCGACGACTTCAACAAGAAGAAGAACACCCACCTCGTCTCGGTCGGCACCGTCCACCTGGAGCCCCTCGGCCTGTACTCCAAGAAGGTCAAGGACCTGAAGGACATCAAGGCCGGCCAGACCGTCGCCGTCCCCAACGACACCACCAACGAGGGCCGCGCCCTCCAGCTTCTCGCCGAGAACGGCCTCATCACCCTCAAGGCCGGCGTCGGCACCAGCGCCAAGCTGAGCGACATCACGGACAAGAAGGGCCTGGAGTTCAAGGAGCTGGAGGCCGCCACCGTGCCCCGCGCCCTGAACGACGTCGACGCCGCCGTCATCAACGGCAACTACGCGATCGAGGCCGACCTCAAGCCCTCCAAGGACTCCCTGGTGCTCGAAAAGGCCGACGGCAACCCCTACGCCAACATCATCGCCGTGAAGAAGGGCAACGAGAAGGACCCCCGCGTCCAGAAGCTCGTGAAGCTCCTGCACTCCGACGAGGTCAAGAAGTTCATCGAGGACACCTACCAGGGCTCCGTCGTCCCGGCCTTCGGCACCGCCGCCAAGTCCTGACACCCGCACGGCATTTGTCCCAGGAGCCCCGCGCACCCCACCGAGGGGGCGCGGGGCTCCGTCGTACGGACCCGCCCATGCGCGACATCGGGCCGATGCTGCATGCTGTGCCTTTAACGGTCTTCGGCATGGAGCTGCGCATGACTTCCACCTTTCCGGACATCTCCATCAGCACGGATCGGTTGGTGCTGCGCCCTTTCGACATGGCGGACGTCCCCGCGTACATCGAGATGATGAACGACGAGCTGGTCGTCGCCTGGACCGAGGCCCCCCACCCCTACACCCAGGTCGACGCGGAACGCTGGGTCCGCCGGATCGCTCCCGCCCAGCGCACCACCGGCGACGGCATCGTCCTCGCCGTCACCGAATTCCTCACCCAGCGGCTCGTCGGCTCGGTCCGGCTCCGCAACACCGACTGGCGCACCCTCGCCACCGAGGCCGCCTACATCACCGCCCCCTGGGCCCGCGGCGAGGGATACGCCACCGAGTCCGTGCTGGCGGTGGCCCAGTGGCTCTTCCGGGACCAGGGCTTCGAGCGCATCGAACTGCGCACCGCCGCCGACAACACCGCCTCCCAGCAGGTCGCCCAGAAGCTCGGCTGCATCAGCGAGGGAGTGCTGCGCAACGCCCGCATAGCGCGCACCCGGACCGAGAACGGCACGGACGGCGGCTGGACCGACATCCGGACCGACCTGATCGTCTGGGGCCTGCTTCCCGAGGACCTCGAAGGCGTCGCCGAGCAGCTCGCCGACGCGGGCGGCTACGGCGCCTACAACGACTGGAACTGACCCCGCGAAGGGGCCCTGACCCCAGGTCGGCACGGACCGGGTACTCTCACCCTGCCCGCCCCTCACCAACATCCCCACCTGCGACGACTCCAGGAGACTGACGACAGATGGCCGATCGGGTCACCGTGATCGGCTGGGACGGCTCGCCACTGACCGGAGCGGCCACGGCCGCCCTCTCGGCCGCCACGCTCGTCGCCGGAGCCGCCCACCACCTCGCACTCCCCGAAGTCCCGGCGAACGCCGAACGGATCCGCCTGGGCTCCATCGACCTCGCCGCCCGCCGGATCGCCGGCCACCGGGGCAGCGCCGTGGTCCTCGCCGACGGGGACCCCGGCTACTTCGGCGTCGTACGCAACCTGCGCGCACCCGAACACGGCCTGGAGGTCGAGGTCGTCCCGGCCGTGTCCTCCGTCGCCGCCGCGTTCGCCCGCGCGGGAATGCCGTGGGAGGACGCCCGGACGGTCGTCGCCCACCCCCGCACCCTGCGCCGCGCCGTCAACGTCTGCCGTGCCCACCACAAGGTCGCCGTCCTCACCTCGCCCGGCGCGGGCCCCGCCGAACTCGCCCTGCTCCTGGAAGGCGTCCACCGCACCTTCGTCATCTGCGAGGAACTCGGCACCGCCCGCGAACAGGTCACCGTCGTCACCTCCGACAAGGCCGCCGACCACGTCTGGCGCGATCCCAACGTGGTCATCGTCATCGGCGGCGGCCCCGAACCGCAGGCCGCCGGCGCCTGGATCGCCGGCAGTCACCCCGCCCATCCCCACGGCGTACGCGGCTGGGCACTGCCCGCGGAGGCCTACCCGGGCGGTGCCACCGAGGGCGGCGGGCAGATCGGCGAAGGCGAGTCCCCGGGGCTGCGCGCCGCCCAACTGGCCCGCCTGGGGCCCCGGACCGGCGACCTCCTCTGGGACATCGGCTCCGGCAGCGGGGCCCTGGCCGTGGAGGCCGCCCGCTTCGGCGCGGCGGTCCTGGCCGTCGACAGCGACCCGGCCGCCTGTGCCCGTACCGCCGCGGCGGCACGGGCGTTCGGGGTCCAGCTCCAGGTCGTCGAGGGCCGGGCCCCCCATGTGCTGGAACGGCTGCCGGAACCCGACGTCGTACGGATCGGGGGCGGCGGGGTCCCCGTCGTCACCGCCGTCACCGAACGGCGACCGGAGCGCATCGTGACCCATGCCTCGACGCGGGACGAGGCCGAGGCGCTCGGCGCCGCCCTGGGCGGGAACGGATACACCGTCCGGTGCTCGCTCCTCCAGTCCGTCGAACTCGACACGGCCGCTTGGTCGGAGCGCGAACGCTCGGTCGTGTTTCTCCTCTCGGCGCTGCGCTCGGACCTCGCCCCGTGAGCCGGTCGGCGTACAGCGGGAGGTAGGCTGGCCGATCGTTGCACCGCGCCTGGATGTTCGTCGCTTCGTTCGTCAATGTCCGGAAAAGGGGACCGTTTTGGCCCCCGTTGTGGTACGGCAGAACCGGGGGATGCGCGACGTGGCGCAGTCCACAGCGGGCCGTGGCGAAATGAGCTGCCGCGGCGGCGAACGGCCGCGAGAATGCAGTATGTCCGCGACCGATTCGTGCCGCGCGGCGAGCCCGCTCGTTCTTGTTGACGAGCACCGGCCTGCCGTGTTCGGGCGTCCCGGGCGAAGGGCCGAAGGAGCACTGACGATGGGCGAGGGGTACGCATGAGTGACACCGGCCAGATCCCGGGTGAGGGACTGCCGGAGAACGCAGGCATGGTGGAGCAGCCGGGCGTCGCCGCCCCGGATGCCTACGCCTACCTCGCTCCCTCCGAGCATGTCTCCGAGGACGACGACCTCCTCCTGATGCCGAGCCCCCAGGGCGCCTGGAGCGACCCGCAGGCCGTACCGGCCCCGGGCCAGTACCCCGAGGGCGTCGCCGCCCAGGCGCCGCTGCCCGGACAGGGCGCCTATCAGGCCCAGGCCGTGGCACAGCCCTATGCCCAGCCGGCCGGTGAGACCGCCGCGCAGCCCCAGGGACCCGTCCAGGTCCAGGTGCAGGAGCCCGTCCGGACGCAGGCCCCGGACGCGTACACCGCTCAGCAGGCGGTGGCGGAGCCGCTGCCCGAGACCGGCCAGGGGACTCATGAGTCCGGTGGCCGCGACTCCGGTTCGGTCGACCTGAGAGGCGTACGCATTCCGTCGCCCACCCCGGCCCCCGCTCCGGCTGCCCAGGGCCAGGCCCAGGCGCCGGTGCGCCGACCGCTGCACCGCGGCCCGGTCGCGGCCGACGGCTCGCCGACCTACGGCGGGACGCCGACCGGCGGAGTGGTGCGCTCGCTCGCCGACCGCGGCCCCGCGGGCGCGCCCCGGACGCAGACCCGGACCCCGGCCCCAGCGAGGCACGCCGGTCCGCCGACCACCGGCCCGGAGTACTTCGAGGCGCCGGGCGAGGACGCGTCCGCGCTGCCGGGCCCGCAGCTCGGGGAGATTTTGCCGCAGGGCGGGAGCCCGTGGGCGGCCCAGCCACCGCAGCCGGAGGCCGCACCGGTGGCCGCAGAATCGGTCGTTCCGGAGCCGGTCGCCGAGTCGGTACCGGCGGCACAGCCGGTCGCGGAGTCGGTACCGGCGGCACAGCCGGTCGCCGAGCCGATGCCGGCGGCACAGCCGGTGCAGGCCGCTCCGGCCGCGGTGCCGGAGGCCGAGGCCGCTCCGGCCGCGGTCGCTCCCACCGCCGAGCCGGTACCGGCCGCGGTCGAGACGCCCGCCGAAGTGCCCGTCGACGCCGGGGCGCCCGCCGAAACGGTCGTGCCGCAGGACGCCGCGGAAGCCGTTCCCATGGGCCAGTTCGTGCCCGTGGAGGGTTCGGTGCCGACGACTCCGCATCTGGCCCCGACGCCCGTGGCGGAGCAGACCGTCGAGGCGGAGCCCGCGGCCGGGCCCGAGCCCGAGGCCAAGCCCGTGGCCATCGCCATGGAGCCTGTGCGGACCCCTCAGCCGGATGTCGCGGCGGCCGTGGAGGCCGCGGACGAGGTGACGGCCGGAGGAGTCGTCGAGCCTTCCGAGGCCGCCGCGAACGCCGAGCCCGTCGCGACCGCCGAGGTCGTCGAGGCTGTCGAACCGGCCGTGAACGCCGAAGTCGGCGAGGCCGTCGAGAACGCCGCGCCCGCCGAAGCCTCCGAGCCGGTCCCCGCTCCCGCGCCCGTCCCCGCCCCCGAGGCCGAGGTGCTGACGGCGCCCGAGCCGGAGGCCGAACAGGGACCGGAGGTCATCGAGACCCCGGACATCACGGCCCCCTCGGACGCCGTGAACACCGCGGACACCGCGGAAGCCGCCCCTCTCGCGGAGCCCGCAACGGCGGCGCCCGGCACAACGGAGACGACGGAGACCACGGAGACCACGGAGACCGGGCACGTGCAATCCGTACAGCCCGAAGCCCGGACCCAGGAGCCCGCCGAGGCTGGAACCCCTGAGCAGGAGGCCCCCGAGGCCCCTGAGGCGTCCGAGTCCGACGAGGCCGCGGTTCCCGCCGGCCCGCCGGCCCCCGGCTACGACGACGCCGAGCGCGAGGCGGTGCTCCGCGTCATGCGTGAGCGCCGCGACATCCGCAACGGCTTCCGCAACGACCCCATCCCGCACGAGGTCCTGCTCCGCGTCCTCGAAGCCGCGCACACGGCGCCCAGCGTCGGCCACTCGCAGCCCTGGGACTTCGTCGTCATCCGCTCGGCGGAGACCCGCCGCTCCATGCACGAACTGGCACAGCGTCAGCGCGACGCCTACGCGAAGTCGCTGCCCAAGGGCCGGGCCAAGCAGTTCAAGGAACTGAAGATCGAGGCCATCCTCGACACCCCGGTGAACATCGTCGTCACCGCCGACCCCACCCGCGGCGGCCGCCACACCCTCGGCCGGCACACCCAGCCGCAGATGGCCCCGTACTCCTCCGCGCTCGCCGTCGAGAACCTCTGGCTCGCCGCGCGCGCCGAGGGACTCGGTGTCGGCTGGGTCAGCTTCTTCGACGAGCGCGAAATGGTCCGCGCCCTGGGCCTGCCCGAACACCTCGAAGTCGTCGCCTACCTGTGTGTGGGCTACGTCGACGAGTTCCCCGAGGAGCCCGAGCTGATGCAGGCGGGCTGGTCCAAGCGCCGCCCGCTGTCCTGGGTCGTCCACGAGGAGACCTACGGCCGCCGCGCCCTGCCCGGCGAGGAGCCGCACGACCTGCTGCAGGAGACCATCTCCAACATCCGCCCGCTGGACGCCAAGGCGCTCGGCGAGGCGTGGGAACGTCAGAAGCGGATGACCAAGCCGGCCGGTGCGCTCGGCATGCTGGAGATCATCTCGGCGCAGCTGTCCGGGCTCTCCCGGATGTGCCCGCCGCCGATCCCGGAGCCCGCGGCCGTCGCGATCTTCGCGGGCGACCACGGGGTGCACGCCCAGGGCGTCACGGCCTGGCCGCAGGAGGTCACCGGCCAGATGGTCGCCAACTTCCTCGGCGGCGGCGCGGTCTGCAACGCCTTCGCGGCCCAGGTCGGCGCCGAGGTGTGCGTGGTCGATGTCGGCGTGGCCATGGAGCTGCCCGCGACGCCCGGCCTGCTGCCCCGCAAGGTGCGCGCCGGAACGGCCGATTTCACGACCGGCCCCGCGCTCGCCCGCGAGGAGGTGCTCGCGGCGATCGAGGTCGGCATCGAGACCGCCCGTGATCTGGTCGCGGCAGGCAACAAGGGCCTGCTCACCGGTGAGATGGGGATCGCCAACACCACGGCGTCGGCCGCGCTGATCTGTGTGTACACGGGCATGGACCCGGCCGAGGTGACCGGTCGCGGTACCGGCATCAACGACGAGATGCACGCCCGCAAGGTGGACGTGGTCCGCCGCGCCCTCGAACTTCACCAGCCCGACCCGGCCGACCCGATCGGTGTCCTGGCAGCGGTCGGTGGCCTGGAGCACGCCGCGATGGCCGGCTTCCTGCTGGGCGGCGCCTCGCTCCGTACGCCCGTCATCCTCGACGGCGTGAGCGCGGGAGCCGCGGCCCTGGTCGCCCGTGCCATCGCCCCCGAGGCCCTGGCCGCCTGCATCGCGGGCCACCGCAGCGCCGAGCCCGGCCATGTCGCCGCGCTCAACAAGCTGGGCCTGCGCCCGCTGGTCGACCTCGACCTCCGCCTCGGCGAAGGAACGGGCGCGCTGCTGGCGCTCCCGATCGTGCAGAGCGCGGCGCGGGCGATGCACGAGGTGGCGACGTTCGACTCGGCGGGCGTCACCGAGAAGTAGTACGTCACCGAGAAGCAGTACACGGCCATGCTCGGCCCGGACCGGCGCCTCGGGTGCCCGGTCCGGGCCGAGCCACGGTTCAGGGCAGGGGCCGAGCTCCGCGCAGCGGCCCCCGCCCGCTCCACCGGCCCGCCCCGCGCCCCGAAGCACCCCGTATCGTGGACGCACGCCCCGCAGAACCGCACGTCACAGCCGCTCCACCGTCGCAGCGGCCCGCACCCCGTATCGCACGAGGAGTCCGCACCGCCATGGCCGAGCACGCCGATCACCCCGCGTACCCCGTCGGACTGCGCCTGAGCGGGCGCCGCGTCGTCGTCGTCGGCGGCGGTCAGGTCGCGCAGCGCCGCCTTCCGGCGCTCATCGCGGCCGGCGCCGACATCACCCTCGTGTCGCCGTCCGCTACCCCCTCCGTCGAGGCGATGGCCGACGCCGGTGAGATCCGCTGGGAGCGCCGCCGGTACGCGGACGGGGACCTGACCGACACCTGGTACGCGCTCATCGCCTCCGACGACGACGCCGCGAACGACGCCGCGTCCGCCGAGGCCGAGCGCACCCGCACCTGGTGCGTGCGCAGTGACAACGCCGACGTGGCCACCGCCTGGACACCTGCCACCGGTCGCAGCGAGGGCGTGACCGTCGCCGTCCTCTCCACCGACGCCCAGGGCCGCGACCCGCGCCACTCCGCCGCCGTCCGCGACGCCATCGTCGAGGGACTGCGCGACGGCACGCTCGCCGCCCCGCACCACCGCGCCCGGCCCACCCCCGGTGTCTCCCTGGTCGGCGGCGGTCCCGGCGACCCCGACCTGATCACCGTGCGCGGCCGTCGTCTCCTCGCCGAGGCCGACGTGGTCATCGCCGACCGGCTCGGCCCGCGCGACCTGCTCGACGAACTGCCGCCGCACGTCCAGGTGATCGACGCGGCGAAGATCCCGTACGGCCGCTTCATGGCGCAGGAGGCGATCAACCAGGCGCTCATCGAGCACGCCAGGGCGGGCAAGGCCGTCGTACGGCTCAAGGGCGGCGACCCGTTCGTCTTCGGCCGGGGCATGGAGGAGGCCCAGGCGCTCGCCGCCGAAGGCATCCCGTGCACCGTCGTCCCCGGCATCTCCAGCTCGATCTCGGTACCCGGCGCGGCCGGAATCCCCGTCACCCACCGAGGCGTCGCCCATGAGTTCACCGTCGTCAGCGGTCATGTCGCCCCCGACGACGAGCGCTCGCTGGTCGACTGGGCGGCGCTCGCGCAGCTGCGCGGCACCCTCGTGCTGCTGATGGCCGTCGACAAGATCGGCGCCATCGCCAAGGCCCTCGTCGCCCACGGCAAGTCCCCGGACACCCCGGTCGCCCTGGTCCAGGAGGGCACCACGGCGTCCCAGCGCCGCGTCGACGCGACCCTGGCGACCGTCGCCGAACGGGCCGCCGCCGAAGAGGTACGTCCCCCGGCCGTCATCGTCATCGGCGACGTCGTCGCCGTCGGCACGGGCGCCGCACCGCACCCCGCCGAGTAGCCGGCCAGGACGTCTCCGTACCCCCACCGAGCAACCAGCGGTAACGGATCTTCTCCCGAGCCGTTGGCACCACACACCGGACAAGGCAGTATCGAACCCGTGGCTGATCTCATCACCGTCGACGACCCCGACGACCCCCGCCTGCGCGACTACACCGGACTCACCGATGTCGAACTCCGGCGCAGGCGGGAGCCCGCCGAGGGCCTCTTCATCGCCGAGGGCGAGAAGGTGATCAGACGCGCCAGGCACGCCGGGTACGAGATGCGGTCGATGCTGCTCTCGGCGAAGTGGGTCGACCTGATGCGCGACGTCATCGACGAGGTCCCGGCTCCGGTGTACGCGGTCAGCCCCGAGCTCGCCGAGCGCGTCACCGGCTACCACGTCCACCGCGGCGCCCTCGCGTCGATGCAGCGCAAGCCGCTGCCGACGGCCGGCGAACTGCTGACGACGACCCGCCGGGTGGTCGTCATGGAGGCCGTCAACGACCACACCAACATCGGGGCGATCTTCCGCAGCGCCGCCGCCCTCGGCATGGATGCCGTACTGCTCTCCCCGGACTGCGCCGACCCGCTCTACCGGCGCTCCGTCAAGGTCTCGATGGGAGCGGTCTTCTCCGTTCCCTACGCCCGTCTCGACACCTGGCCCAAGGACCTGGAGGCCGTACGCGAAGCGGGCTTCAGGCTCCTCGCGCTGACCCCGGACGAGAAGGCCGGAAGCATCGACGAGGCGGCACCGCACCGGATGGACAAGGTGGCGCTGATGCTGGGCGCCGAGGGCGACGGGCTGTCCACCCGGGCCCTGGTCGCCGCCGACGAATGGGTACGCATCCCGATGGCGCACGGCGTCGACTCGCTCAACGTGGGAGCGGCCGCGGCGGTCGCGTTCTACGCGGTGGCATCGGGCCGCCCGCGGAACTGACCGGCTACCGGAGCTGCCGGCTCTGGGGCGGGGCCTCGACCTGGGTCTGCGTCCGGGTCCCGTTCCGCCCCGGATCCGTGCCCAGCCCGCGCGAGGGCCCCTGGCAGCCCTGGGCCGCCGCGATGCCGAGCGCCACCAGCAGCGTCACCACGACGAAGACGACGAGCCGCTGCCGCAGCAGCCGCGGATTGGCGGGACGCAGCCCCGCCGAATTCGTACGGGTCCCGGGCCGCGTGCCCGGCCGGCCGTTCGTCCCGTTCGTCCCCTGCGGGCGCCTGCCGGGCCGGGTGGTGTCGCGCGGCGGCCGCTGCTGCTGAGGACGCGAACCACCGGTCCGGGGCGACCCCGCCCGCGACGACGAGGACGGCCTGCTGCTCTGCGGTTGCTTCTGCTTCTGCTGACGGGGCGCGGGAGGAGCCGAACGCCGCGTCTGCTGCTCGGTGTACGGGCCGTCGAGACGGCCGGTCGGCCGGTCCAGCTCCTGTGCCGAACGCTGCACGGGCGGCCGGCTCTCGTGCAGCCCCTGCGCCTCCCGCGCCGCGATCTCCTTGAGCCGCATGGAGAGTTGGAGCGTGCTCGGCCGCTCCTCGGGGTCCTTGGCCAGGCAGGCGCTCACCAGCGGCGCGAGCGCGTCGTGCACGTCGCGCAACTGAGGCTCCTCGTGCACCACGCGGTACAGCATCACCTCGGAACTGCCGTGCCCGAAAGGTGAGTCGGCCATCGCCGCGTACGCGAGCGTGGCACCGAGCGAGAACACATCGGTGGCGGGTGTCACGGCCGCGCCGCGCACCTGCTCGGGTGCGAGGAATCCCGGCGAGCCCACCGCCGTACCGACATGGGTGAGGGTGGAGGCCCCGGTCGCCCAGGCGATGCCGAAGTCGATGATCCGGGGGCCCTTGGGGGAGAGGAGGATGTTCGACGGCTTCAGGTCACGGTGGACGACACCGGCCTCGTGCACCGCCACCAGGCCCTCGGACAGCGCGGCCCCGATGGAGGCCACCTCGGCCGCCGACAGCGGCCCCTCCTCGGCCACCTTGTCGTGCAGCGAGGGCCCCGGGACGTACTGCGTGGCGAACCACGGACGGTCCGCCTCCAGGTCCGCGGCCACCAGGCGCGCGGTGCAGCCGCCACGGATCCGCCGGGCTGCGGACACCTCGCGCGCGAAACGGGAGCGGAACTCCTGGTCCTCCGCCAGATCCGGGCGGATCACCTTCAGCGCCACCCGCTGGCCCCGCCGGTCCGAACCCAGGTAGACGACACCCATGCCGCCCGCCCCGAGCCGCCGGTGCAGCCTGAACGAGCCGACGACACGCGGGTCCTCGCGCCGGAGCCGCATCATCGCCATGTCTGCCCATCCCCGCTGCCTGGTCCGCCTGACGAGGCACAGCTTACGTACCCGGCGCCCGGGGTGCTCAGAGGCCGCGCCCTCGCCGGTCGATCGATTGTCGGTGCGCGGCACGGCCGATGACGGGGCGTCCGGCCGGAGCGGATCCCCTGCCGGACGGGCCCGGACCCCAAGGCGGTTGCGGCGGCGGGTGGTTGGAGCCGCACCGGCCGGCCGGCCGTTCGTCGCGCGCCCCGGCCCGGACCGGCGCGCGCGGCCCCCGTCGGCGCCCCGGGGCCGACGGCCGGGAACCCGGGGAATGAAGGGTGAGTGAAGTCACGGTGACCGTGGCCGCGCGCACCGGCGGCCCGCGCCGTCCAACGACTCCGACGCCGCGAGAAGTTCGCCGCGCCCCCTCCGGGATGTCCCCGGGATCAGGCGCCCGGTCTCCACCCAGGGGAGTACGCCGAAGGGCCGGGGCTCATCCTCCGGGAGGCCCGGCAATCGGTACGCGGGCATGACGCCCTCCACCCCGCGCGTCCCTAATGTTGAGGTCAAGCGGCGGGCGCAGCACTCGTCCCCCGAGGTCACACGCCCGCCGCCCCACATCGAGTCAGGAGAGGAACCATGGCGGACACGGCAACGCGGACCATGATCCGCACGGGACGCAGGGGCCATGCCTCGTTCGGCAGCCGCCCGTCGTCAGGTACGCGCCACCCACTCGTGGCGACGGCAATGGTTCTTCCTCTGGCGGCCCTGCTCGTGGTCGTCTTCGGCGGCTGGGACGCAGTGGTCACACAGGCGTCGTCCGTGGGCGTGATGCTGGGGCGCTGAGCGGCGCCCCGGGTCCGGAAGAGCGGTCCGGACCGGGACATCCGGCCAACAACCCCGTGGGGACGGGGGTGCGGCGGACGGCAGCGTTTGTCCGGTCAGCTGGGGAGCTGACCGGACATCGCGCTGTCCGGGGCCGTTCGCGACGCAGCGGTGATCGCACCGGACGGCAGCTCGCCGCCGTGACGCTCTGCCCGTCCGTGACCCCGCACGGCGCGCGTACGCTCATCGGCGGGCCCGCGCTGATCGGGCCACCCGCACCTGTCCGCCACCGGGGGAGACCGTGACCACCGCAGTCGTACGCGCGCTGGGCGCCCTCGCCCACCGGGCCGCCCACGCACACCTCGAGGACCCCTGCGGCTGCCCGCCCCCGACGGTCCTCGCGGACCGTGCGGACGGCACGGTGGTCCGCAGCGGGGCCGTCGTCGCCAAGGCCCACGCCCCCGGCACGGACACCCCCGGCCTGCTCACCCGCCTGACCCTCGCCGACGATCCGCGTCTCACCGGCATCCTGCTCGCCCCGCTGGCACCCCACCCCGCCGCACCGTCCGCCCCCCTCCACGACCGCCCCGTCACGCTGTGGCCGCACGGCCGGCCCGTCGACCCCGGCGACCCGGACGGAGCCCCCTGGGAAGAGGCCGCCGCTCTGCTGGCCGGGCTGCACCGGGCCCCGGCCCCGCCCTCCCTCGCGCTCCCGCCCATGCGGGGCCCCGCGAAGGCCGCGCTCGCCGTCGCCCGGATGCGCGCCGCCCGGCCGGCCGACCCGGTCACCGCCCCCGTACTCGAAGCCTGGCACCGCCTGCCGGCCTGGGCCCGCGACGAAGCCGCCGCACCCCCGCACCGTTCGCGCTTCCTCTGCCACGGAGATCTGCACCTCGGCCAACTCGTCCGCCACCCGGCCCCGCACGGACCCTGGCTGCTCATCGACGTCGACGACGCCGGTCTCGGGGACCCCGCCTGGGACCTAGCCCGCCCCGCCGCCTGGTACGCGGCCGGGATCCTGCCCCCCGAGGTCTGGCTCCGCTTCCTGGACGCCTACCGGGCGGCGGGCGGCCCCGCCGTACGGGCCGAGGGCGATCCCTGGCCGGAGCTGGATGTGCCGGCCCGCGCCCTGACCGTCCAGGCCGCCGCGCTGGCCTTCGCCAAGTCCGCGGCGGAAGAGCGGAATCCGGATGAAGTGGAGCAGACGATGATCGACGCCTGTGCCCGAATCGCATCCCTCCCGCCCGAGTTGGGCACCGAACACTCGTCGTAGGCTGAACCGACCGTCGACGGGCATGCATTCCGGCGACGGCGACCCGACGGCGAGGAGTGAGCCGAACCATGCAGTGTCCCAAGTGCCACGCGCAGATGCACACGTACAACCGCAACGGCATACAGATCGAGCAGTGCAGCGGCTGCCGGGGAATCTTCCTCGACTACGGCGAGCTGGAGTCCCTCACCCGCATCGAGGCGCAGTGGACGCAGCAGGCCCCGCCCGCACCGCCGGCCCCGCAGGCCTACCCGGCCGCCCCGGCGCCCGCCTGGGGTGCCCCGCAGCACCACGGCGGTCACTACCGGCACAAGAGCTTCGGCCGCATGCTCTTCTCGTCCTGAACGGGCCGGCGCCCGACCGCGGGCCCGGACGGAAGGCGTCCGGGCCCGCGGTGCGTCCGTACCGGCACTCCTGCGCCGGGAACGACAAAGCCCCGGTCGTCGGAACGACCGGGGCTTCTGCTGGTGCGCGATACTGGGATTGAACCAGTGACCTCTTCCGTGTCAGGGAAGCGCTCTCCCGCTGAGCTAATCGCGCAGGGTGAACCTGCGTGTACTGCGTGCGCGATACTGGGATTGAACCAGTGACCTCTTCCGTGTCAGGGAAGCGCTCTCCCGCTGAGCTAATCGCGCGGGGATCCTTGCGGATCAGTGGACGATACTGGGATTGAACCAGTGACCTCTTCCGTGTCAGGGAAGCGCTCTCCCGCTGAGCTAATCGTCCTTGGAGGTGGAGACGGGATTTGAACCCGTGTAGACGGCTTTGCAGGCCGTTGCCTCGCCTCTCGGCCACTCCACCAGGAGTGGGGGCTCGGGAAGATCCCCCACTTTCTGCGAGCGGACGACCAGGTTCGAACTGGCGACCTCAACCTTGGCAAGGTTGCGCTCTACCAACTGAGCTACGTCCGCTTGTCTTTCCCGGCCCGCTTGCGCGTCCCGGCGACGTGTTGAACTCTAGCGGATTCCCGGGCCAGTACAAAAACGCGTTTGTGCAGCGTGCTGAGGTGCACCCGACCCGGCGCAGGTGATCGTGCGCCGCCCTAGACTCGACGGCGTGCACGACCTCGCTCCAATGGCCCGCTTCGGCGGCCTCGTCGCGTCCGATCTGCAGGACGTGACCAGTGATCCCACAGCCCTCGAATCGTCCGGCTTCTGGGCCGTATCCGCCGATTTCGAGGGCCGACTCGTCTGCGCGCGCTTCGGCTCCGTACGTACGCGGGCGGTACCCGCACCCGTGCGGGGCGCCTGGCGCGGGCCCGTAGCCGGTGACTGGAACTCGTCGCTGGACCGCGCCGCGTACATCGCGGGCGTACGGCGGATCCGCGAGTACATCGCGGCGGGCGAGGTCTACCAGGCCAACCTCTGCCGGGTGATGACCGCGTCCCTGCCCGACCCGGACGCCGCGGACGTGGACGCGCTGACCGCGCTGCTCGCCCGTGGCAACCCCGCCCCGTACGCAGGAACGATTCGGCTTCCCGGGCACGGCGTGGAGATCGCCACCGCGTCCCCCGAACTCTTCCTGCGCCGCGACGGCCGGACCATCGAGTCGGGGCCGATCAAGGGCACCGGCCGCACCGAGGCCGATCTCCTGGAGAAGGACCACGCGGAGAACGTGATGATCGTCGACCTGGTCCGCAACGACCTGGGCCGGGTCTGCGCCACCGGATCGGTCACCGTCCCCGACCTCTGCGTGGTCGAGAAGCACCCCGGCCTGGTCCACCTCGTCTCCACCGTGCGCGGCGAGCTCGCCGAGGGCGCCGGCTGGCCCGAGCTCCTCGACGCCGCGTTTCCGCCCGGCTCCGTCACCGGGGCACCCAAGTCCAGCGCCCTGCGGATCATCGAGGAACTGGAGACCGCGCCGCGCGGGCCCTACTGCGGAGGCATCGGCTGGGTCGACGCCGACTGCCGCACCGCATCGCTTGCCGTCGGCATACGCACCTTCTGGATCGACCGGACCGGCACCGCCCCGGTCCTCCGCTTCGGTACCGGGGCCGGCATCACCTGGGGCTCGGACCCGGAGCGCGAGTGGGACGAGACCGAACTCAAGGCGTCCAGACTGCTCGCTGTAGCGTCGGGCGCTCACGAAGCAACCGGAAGGACCGCGTGATGAGGATTTGGGTCAACGGCGAACTGCGCGACGCCGAAGACGCCAGGGTGTCCGTGCTCGACCACGGACTCACCGTGGGGGACGGCATCTTCGAGACGGTCAAGACCGTCGGCGGCAGGCCCTTCGCCCTCACCCGCCACCTCGACCGGCTGACCCGCTCGGCCCGCGGCCTCGGACTCCCCGCCCCCGATGTCGACGAGGTCCGCCGTGCCTGCGCCGATGTCATCGAGGCCAACCCGATGGCACTGGGCAGGCTGCGCATCACCTACACCGGAGGACTCTCCCCGCTCGGCTCCGACCGCGGCGACGCCGGCCCCGGCCTGGTCGTCGCCCTCGGCGAGGCGGCCCGCCGTCCCGACACCACCGCCGTGATCACCGTCCCCTGGACGCGCAACGAACGCGGCGCGCTCACCGGGCTCAAGACCACTTCGTACGCCGAGAACGTCGTCGCCCTCGCCCGTGCCCACGAGCACGGTGCTTCGGAGGCGCTCTTCGCCAACACGGCCGGGCAGCTCTGCGAAGGAACCGGGTCCAATGTCTTCGTCGTCCTCGACGGTCAGCTGCACACCCCGCCGGTCGCCTCCGGCTGCCTGGCCGGGATCACCCGCGCGCTGGCCGTGGAGTGGACGGGCGCACAGGAGACCGAGCTGCCCTTCGACGTCCTGGAGCGGGCCGAGGAGATCTTCCTGACCTCGACCCTGCGCGATGTGCAGGCCGTCCACCGGGTGGACGGCCGCGAGCTGCCCGGCGGGCCCGGACCGGTGACCGCCAAGGCCATGCGGATCTTCGACGAGCGGGCCGGCGACGACCTCGACCCGTAAATCGGGGTGACGGGCCGGGCCCCAGCGGATAGAACATCTCCGATGACCACCACCCTCCGGCCGACCGGGCCGATCCAGCAAGGCACCGACGGTGCGAAGAACCGCGCGTACGACGTGTGCGACAACGGGCGGCCCGTCGGCTCCCTCGAGATCGGCACCGACGCCGCGTTCGGTACGGCCACCGGCGAGCTGCGCTCCCTGACCATCGACGAACCGAGCCGGCGCCGGGGCCGCGGCACCATCGCCGTGCTCGCCGCCGAGGAGGTGCTGCGCGGATGGGGCTGCGGCCAGGTGCACCTGTCGGTGCCGGAGGGCAACGAGGGGGCCGGGCGCCTGGCGGCCGCACTCGGGTACACCGAGCGCAGCCGCAACATGCTCAAGGGCCTCGGCCCGACGGCCCCCGTGCTCCCGGACGGTGCCGTGGCCAGGGAGATGACGGCCGAGGAGTTCGCGGCCTGGCAGCGCACCAGTGTCGACACGTACGCACAGTCCTGGATCGACCAGGGTGTTCCGGTCGAGCAGGCCAGGCACAAGTCCCGCTCCGACCACGCCCGCAACCTGCCGGCCGGAATGGACACCGAGGGCATGCACTTCCATGTCCTCGTCACCGGGGGAGTGGTCGCCGGCCATGTGTGGGTGTCGGTGCGCGAGGGTGAGGACGGCGAGGCGACCGGCTTCGTCTACGACGTGGAAGTGGACGAGGAGTACCGGGGCCGCGGCCACGGGCGTGCCCTGATGCAGCAGGCGGAGCACATCGCCCTGGCCGCGGGTGCCCGACGCCTCGGACTGCACGTGTTCGCCGCCAACACGCCCGCCCTGCGGCTGTACGAGTCGCTCGGATACCGGACGACTCAGTACAACCTGGCCAAGAACCTCTGAGGGCCGGGCCGCTCAGCCCCGCTCGGCGAGCAGCCGGTCGGCGATCTCCTCGATCCGTTCGCGCAGCCCGTCCTGGCTCCTGCCGCCGTCCAGCCGCTCGTCGCCGATCACATACGTCGGGGTGCCGGTGACTCCGATCGCCTTGCCCTCGGCCTGGTCGGCGTCGACGATCAGCATGTGGCGTCCGTCGATCAGCGCGGTGTCCATCTCCTCGGCGTCCAGGCCGAGTTCCCGCGCCACCTCGACCAGCAGCGGCTCGCCGGTGCGGGCGAGATCGGCGGTGCGGGCGAGCACCGCCTCGATGTACGGCCAGTCCTTGCCCTGGGCCGCCGCCTCCTCGGCGGCCTGCGCGGCGGCGTAGGCGTGCTTGTGCTTCTCCAGCGGGAAGTGCCGCAGCCGTACCTCCAGCCGGTCGCCGTACTTGGCCCGCAGGGCGTGCACATCGGAGAGGGCCTGGTGACAGTCGGGGCACTGGAGCTCGCACCAGATGTCGAGGACGACGGGGGCCGCAGGGGTGGTATTGCTCATGCGGCCAGTCTCCCAGGGCCCGCGCGAGCCTCCCAATCGGCACCCGGTCCGCCCCGGCTCCGTACGACCCGCGCACCGCCGATCGGCACCTGGGGAGGATCCCGGCCCTGAAATGTCCCTGATGCGGTCCCGGATCGTGGCCGCCGGGCCGGTCGCCGGTGCAGGATGGAAGGGACGTTTCCCCTTGCGCCTGGAGGCACCGATGCTTGCCGAGACCATCTGCTCCGCGGTGTCAGCGGCGGGCCTGGGCATCGCCGCCGTCACCGCGTGGCGAAAGCGCTTCCTCGCCGCGACCCGGATCGCCGCCTACTCCCTGGTCCCGATCGCACTGGTGCTGACCGGGGTCGTGGACTGGGTCGCCGGAATCGCCTTCAAGCCGAGCGTCTGGCTCGGTTTCGGGCTGCTCGCGGTGGCCTGGCTGCTGTTCACGACCACGCGCGCGATCGAGCGCCGGGGCGGCGGCACCCGCAAGGAGCGCAGGGCCGCCGCACGGGCGGCACAGGGCGAGGCGGTCGCCCCCGCGGCCTCGGCGCCCTCCCTGGGGGCGGGGCTCCCGGAGTCCCGACCCCAGGCGCGTCCGAAGGTGAGGTCCCGGCAGCAGTCCGACGCGCCGGGCGAGGACTTCAGCGACATCGAGGCCATCCTGAAGAAGCACGGCATCTGACCCCTGCCCCTGCCCCCGTCCCGGTCCGGGGGAGGGGGTGTCCATGGCGAGTGAATCGATTCATGGATGATTCTTGACGGTGCGTGGACGCAGGGCTAGCTTGTCCCGATCGGATTGAAACAATTCATTCCACGGGTGGGCGGCCCGGGAGGTCGGCCCGCAATGCCGTCCGTACGATGGGGGCACGTCGCGGACCGGTGCGGCCGAAGTCATCAGTGGGGCAGGGCAAGTGGCGCGTGTGGCAGGGATCAAGGATGTGGCCCGGCAGGCCGGAGTCTCCGTGGGCACCGTGTCCAACGTGATCAACCGGCCCGAGGCGGTGCTGCCGGAGACCCGTGCCCGGGTGCTCGCCGCCATCGAGGAACTCGGCTACGTGCGCAGCGAGTCGGCGCGCCAGCTCAGGGCGGGCCGCAGCCGGATCATGGCCCTGCTCGTCCTCGACATGGGCAACCCGTTCTTCGTGGACGTGGCCCGCGGCGCCGAGCGCGCCGCCCGTGCGGCCGGTCTCGGTGTCATGGTCTGCAACAGCGACCAGAGCCCGGCGGAGGAGGCCGAGTATCTCGGACTCTTCGCCGAGCAGCGGGTCTGCGGCGTCCTGGTCACCCCGGCCGACGCGACCGGCCGGAACCTGGAGACGTTCAGCCGCCACCGGATCCCCTTCGTGCTGGTGGACCGGGTGGCGTCCGGCACGGGGACCTGCGCGGTCTCCGTCGACGACGTCCGCGGCGGCGCGCTCGCCGTCGGTCATCTGGTCGCGGCCGGTCATCGCTCGGTGGCGTACGTGAGCGGACCGGGCGACCTCCATCAGATCAGGGACCGGCGCGAGGGCGCCCTGTCGGCCCTCGCCGACGCCGGGCTGCCGCCCGGGGCGCTCGTCGAGATCCCTTCCGACCGGCTGGACGTGGCGGCGGGCCGCGACGCCGGGGCCCGGCTGCTCGGCCTCGTGCCCCGGCCGACCGCGGTGTTCTGCGCCAACGACCTGCTCGCCCTGGGCGTGCTCCAGGCCCTGTACGCGGCGGGCGTCGGGGTGCCGCACGACATCGCCATCGTCGGCTACGACGACATCGAGTTCGCCGCCGCCGCTGCCGTCCCGCTCACCTCGGTCCGCCAGCCCGCGGTCGTGATGGGCAGGATGGCCGCGGAGCTCCTGCTGGAGGAGTCGGATGACGAGGACGGCACCCACGAGCACCGCAGTGTGGTGCTCCAGCCGGAGCTCGTGGTGCGGGCCTCCAGCTCGGCGCCACGCTGAGGCCGCGGCGCCGCATCCGGTCGCCTTCCTGCCCGTCGGATCCCGAATTCACCGTGTACGGGACGGTGTTGGCCGATCGGGTCGTTCGCGGTCGGCGTATCGGCCCTCGGCTCCGCGGAGTTGCGGCACGGGAGCGCTCCGGGCGCCGTACCGAATGTGTGGCGGCCGATCGGACGCCGGAGCGAATTATGACCGCTCGGGGTGGGTGAACTCCCGGTGCGAAAAGGCGTATTGATCGCCAACGGGGTCCCGAGTGAGTCATGATCGTCCCGAGATGGTGGACACCTCCCGGGGCGATGCCCCCGCACCCCCTGCCGAAGAGCCGCGCGGCTGCCTCTTCGCGCTTTCCCAGCCCCCTTTGATGATCTTCCTCACGGTGGTCGGCGGCCTGCTGCTGATGGCCGCGTTGCATGATCTCTTCATGCTGTGAGCGGTCAGCCGGCCGCTTCCTTGCGGCGTGCCCGGTACGCGGCCACATGCAGACGGTTGCCGCAGGTGCGGCTGGAGCAGTAGCGGCGGGAGCGGTTTCGGGACAGGTCGACGAAGGCGTGCCGGCAGTCCGGCGCCTCGCACCGACGCAGTCGTTCCTGCTCGCCCGCCACCACGATGAAGGCCAGTGCCATGCCGCAGTCGGCCGCGAGGTGGTCGGCGATCGACGCGTCGGGTGCGAAGTAGTGCACATGCCAGTCGTAGCCGTCGTGGTTGCTGAGCTGCGGCGTCGTGCCGGCGGCGGCGACGAGCGCGTTGACGAGGGAGGCGGCGGTCTGCGCGTCGTCCGTCGCGAAGATCTCGGCGAAGCGCGTCCGTACGTCCCGTACGGCCCGCAGGTCCTTCTCGTGGAGCTCGCCCACGCCGCTGATGCGATGGCGCCGCGCGAAGTCGTACAGCGCTGCGATGTGGGCGAGGCCGTCGCTCCGCTCGCCTTCCGGCTGCCCGCTCGACGGTGGTTCGCTCTCCGGTGCGGTGTTCACCAGGTCGACCACCGTGTCGAGGGCGATCCGGGTGTCGTGGGGGATCAGCACGCTTTCGCTCCCTGCCTCCGGCGGGCCGGTGTCCGCCGATGCGGGCTGACTCTACTGGCTCGGCCGCGGCGCACAGCGGCCCGAGAGGGCCCGCAGGGGGTGCGGGGAGCGGATACCGGCCATGGGCGGGTACCCATGGCCGATGGACGGCTGCCCGGGGCGTGAGGGGGCGCTACGGGCCCGGCACGCGCGCACCGGCGCCGTCACCACGGTGGATTCCGTGATGACGGCGCCGGTGTCAGCCGTATGAAGTTTTCCGCGCGGCGCCGTCGCCCCGAGTCGGACGGCGCCGTGCAGCTCTCGGTCTGGCTCAGCTCTCGGCCAGGATGTGTGAGAGCTCCGTATCGAGGTCGAAGTGACGATGCTCGGTGCCTGGCGGCACCGCGGCGTCGGTCCGCTTCAGGAACGACTCCAGGGCCCTCGCCGGGGCTTCGAGCAGTGCTTCGCCCTCTGGGGAGCTCAGCGCGATGCAGACGA
Organism: Streptomyces sp. NPDC059832; assembly: GCF_042731715.1. Classification (NCBI taxonomy): domain Bacteria; kingdom Bacillati; phylum Actinomycetota; class Actinomycetes; order Kitasatosporales; family Streptomycetaceae; genus Streptomyces; species Streptomyces sp. NPDC059832. The sequence goes on from NZ_JBHWIY010000005.1 coordinate 329,641, forward strand.
CGCCCTGGCCGTGACTACGGGATGGCCAGACGCGGACGTCTCCGGTGCCGGTGGGCCGGTGCAGCCCTTCGGCAAGGAGGTCGCGGGCGAATACCCATTCGACCGTTTCCTCCGCTCCGGTATGGAAGGTGGCGTGCACGGCATACGGATCGGCCGTGTCATACCGCAGGCCCGCGGGTACAGGCAGTGAGGACTCGCTCGACACAACGAGGCGCAGGTGCAGCTCGCAGCTGACCGTGGTGTTCATAAGCGCCAGGGCCTTTCGCTCAGTGTGCGCTCGGGGATTCGCACGTCGGCGAAATCGACATGCCACCTACGGTGGCGTTGTAAACCCCTCTGACCTTTTTGTGTTCCTTCAGGTAGCTCGTACGGCGGTGTGTAACTTTCGGTTATGCGGCCATTCCGGTGATGAAGGCCGTTCCGGTAGGTTGGCTCCTATGAATGCGGAGCGTGATGTGCGGGACGGGGACGCCGCATCGGCGGCACCGGTGTCCGCCGCGGGGGACAGGGCGGACAGCGTGACGGGCGAGGTCACGGAGGGTGTGACCAAGGAGCGGGAGCTCGGCTCCCGGGCGCCCGGGTTCATCAAGGCATCCAGGGCGCTGCACCTGAGCTGGCAGGTCGGCGTCTTCGTGGTCGGCTTCGCCGTGGTCGTGGCGGGCATCATCATGCTGCCGCTGCCCGGCCCCGGCTGGTTGGTGATCTTCGGGGGCATGGCGATCTGGGCGACCGAATTCGTCTGGGCGCAGCTGGTGCTCCGCTGGACCAGGCGGAAGGTCACCGAGGCCGCCCAGCGGGCGCTCGACCCCAAGGTCCGGCGGCGCAACATCATCCTCACGTCGATCGGTCTGGTGATCATCGTGGTGCTGGTGGGGATCTACGTCTGGAAGTTCGGCATCACCATGCCGTGGAAGATCCACGAGTGACCCGGGGGTGGTCATGGGGCGCCGCTGACATGGGGTAATGTTTGGCCTGCGCCCGGGGCGATTAGCTCAGTGGGAGAGCGCTTCGTTCACACCGAAGAGGTCACTGGTTCGAACCCAGTATCGCCCACCCCGGACAGAGGGCCCGTGAGACCGCAGAGTCTCACGGGCCCTCTGCGTTTCCCGCGTCCGGCCGGCCCGCCGGGTCCCGGCCGGTGTCTTTGAAGAAGATTCACAAGCGCTTTCGGGAACGATTCAATCCGGCTGGCGGTGGACGGGCGGGATCCGCTAATCGAGCAGTGGCATCCGGATATCGCGGCCGGACGCACTTCCGTGACTACAAGAATTCCTGGAAAGGGTGCGGCCGTCGGTATCCGAGGGCAATGCCCCCGACGATTTTGGAACTGCCGCCGAAAATTCCGAGGGGGCGACGACGGGAGCGACGACGGGTGCGAACTGCTCGATTTCACGGGTGAGTTCGCCGTGACCGCTCCCTCGTCCGGTACGCCTTCGGGGGCGGACCGGGGGCCGCCGGCCGGCCCGTGGCCCGTCAGGGCGCTCGGGCCGGCCGTGCGACGCACCGTCAGCGCATCCGGCCCACGGTCTCCTTCAGCCGCCGCGCATCGCGCAGCCGCTGCTCGTACGTCGCCCCGACCACCAGGAGCAGCACCCCGGCCAGGGCGGGCGGCAGCCAGCGGGGGAGCGCGCCGACGACCTGGACCACGTACGGCGCCAGTTCGTGCACGGCGTCCATGGCCAGCACCGCGCCACCGAGCAGCAGCAGCGCCTGCAGCCGCAGCCGGGCGCCCGCCAGCGTGATCGCCAGTGCCGCCACACCGAGCAGCAGCGGGCGCGGCCAGTGCGGATCGACCCAGGCCGCGAAGAGGCTCGGGACCAGCGTGGCCGCGAGACCCGCGCCGTACGCCGTCCATGACGACGCCTCCGGGTCGCGACGACGGCGCAGCACACCGACCGCCAGGGCGGGCACCGTCACCGGCAGCGTGTACGCCTCCGGGTCCGACACCCCCGAGGCCGAGAGCCGCACCCAGGTCGCCAGGACGAACAGCGCCACCGCCAGATACCCGGCCACCGGCCGCCGTTCGGCCCGTACGGCCGTGCCCGCCGCCAGTACCCCGCTCAGCGCCAGCACCAGTGCCAGGAACGGCCCCTCCGGCACCGCCATGACCAACGCCACCGCAGCCGACAAGGCCCCGGTCAGCTCGACCGGAAGGGTCACCGGGCGGTCCCGCAACCGGGCCCCGAGCAGCACCGTCACCCCGGGGACGACCAGCATGAGCGGCGCCGCCTGGTACCCGGCAAGCCCCAGCGACGCCCCGGCCGCACGGGCGAGCACCGTCCCGCACACCACGGCCCCGCACGCCGGCACCGCCTGCGCGATCCGCAGCGCCCGTACCGCGCGCACCGCGCGGGCGTCCGGCAGCGCCCGCGCAGCCTGGATCGCGCCGCCTTCGAAGAGCACCGCGGCCGCCCCGAGCACCACCAGCAGCACCGCGAACACCGCGTAGGTCGCACCCTCCGCCGCGAGCGAGAGGAACCCCGTGCTCGCCGCGCCGATCAGCCCGCACACCAGCGCGGTCGTCCCCACGGCACTCGTCCCGCGGCGCAGACCCCGTACCGCCACCGCGAACGCCCCGGCGACCAGCACCGACTGCACCGACACGGCCGCCGCGTACGACAGCCCCAGTACCGCGGGCAACGCGGTGAGCCCCGCCCAGCAGAGGGCCGACGCGGCGGCCCCTGCCGCACTCCGCCAGGCCGCACCCGGCGAGAGCACCGGCCCGGCCGCGCGTACCAGCCGGGCCCACGACCGGTGCGCAAGACCCAGCAGACCGGCCACCGTCAGCAACACCACCGGGGCCGCGGCCAGGTGGGACCAGGCCAGACCCTCCGTGCCCAGGGCGCCCCGGACACCGCCGTCGGGAGCGCCGGACCACACACGGGCCAGCTGCGACACCGTACCCATCAGCGACATGCCGACCGGCGGCGCCGCGGACACCACCGCGGCCGCGGTCACCGCCGACGAGGCCCACACCAGCCCCTGCCCGACCGGGCGCGGCAGCGGCGCGCGCAGCGCGGCCAACAGCACCACACCGCACAGCAGATACACCGGCACCGACCAGCCCCAGTCCATCCCGGCACGCAGCACACCGCCCACCGCGGCCACCCCGCACAACCCGGCCAGCGCGCCGCCGGCCACCGCGATACCCCTGGGCGCACGCCACGCCCCGAACAGCGCGACCGCCGCACCCGCGAGCAGCAGCGCGGCCGGCGCCACCGCGCCCGACGCCGCACCGGCGGACACCGACTGCGCCAGGGCCACCAGCAGTCCCAGCAGGCCCGTCGTCCAGCAGCCGACACAGGCCGTCACCCGGACCGCGACGCCCGGACCCCACACCGCGATCACACAGTCCAGCGCCGCCGTCAACAGCAGCGCCCAGCCGAACACCGAGGCGCCCGCGCCCGCCGACCAGGCCCACAGCAGCAGCGGCAGCTGAGCGCTCACCACGGCCAGGGGCAGCGGCAGTCTCAGCCGGCCGAGCAGCAGTCCGTACGCGCCCCACAGCAGTGCCAGCACCGCCGATGCGACCGCGGCGAATCCGGGACCGTCGGCGTCCGGCGCCGCCACCCGGTGCAGCGCGTAGGCATCGAGGATCATCAGCACGGACGCCAGGGCGCCGAGCGACTCGGCCGTCGCGGACAGCCCACGACGCAGCAGCACGGCGGGTGCGGCGAGCGCCGCGATCGTCACCACGGCGAGCACCGCCGAGCGGCCGGAGATCCCCATGTGACCCCAGCTGACCAGGGTGAACGCGATAGCCGCGATCGTCAGCAGCAGACCGCCCAGGGTGAGCAGCACATTCTGCGCACTGCGCGCCCCGGCCTGCGCGGCAGGCGGCCCGAAAGGAGCCGCGAACGGAGTCTGCGGCCGGGCCGGCGAGGGCGGCCCGAACGGGGCGGCGAACTGCGGCGCCGGCGGCGCGGCAGGAGGCCCGGCGGGTGGCGTCAGCACACTCAGCAGCCAGGTACGGCGAACCAGCAACTGGGACCGGCGGGCGTCCAGCCGGGCCAGTTCGCTATCGAGGAGCGCCAATTCCTCGGCGGGTGGCGGCACATGTTCCATGGACGCGAGTGTGGTGCGAGCCACAGACTCGGACATGCGCTCGGATACTCAGTTCCCCGGCTGAGTACGCGCAGACTGGGGTCATGGACTGGAGCCACTACCGATTTGTGAGTATCTGGGACCTTCCCGCCCTGCCCGACGCCGTGTACGAGGTCCTCGAACGCGCCGATGACTACCCGCGGTGGTGGCCGCAGGTCCGCGAGGTCACCTCGGTCGACGGGACCACCGGCACCACCCGTATCCGCTCCCTCCTCCCGTACGACCTCGTGATGACCGTCCGCGAACGCCGCCGCGATCCCCGGGCCAGGGTCATCGAGGCGACGCTCAGCGGCGATCTCGACGGTTGGGTCCGGTGGACGGTCACCCCGTACGGCGGTGGCTGCCGGGCCGTCTACGAGCAGGAGGTCGAGGTGCGCAGACGGCTGATGCGGCTCCTGGCGGTGCCCGGACGCCCGGTGTTCCGGGCCAATCACGCCCTGATGATGCGCGCCGGACGGCGGGGTCTCGCGGCCAGGCTGGAAGGAGTTTGAACAGGACCCGCCGAGCCCTGTATGGTTCAACCCGTTCCCGGGCGATTAGCTCAGTGGGAGAGCGCTTCGTTCACACCGAAGAGGTCACTGGTTCGAACCCAGTATCGCCCACCCGGAAGCAGCCGGTCCGTCAGCAGTATCGACGGACCGGCTTCTGCATGTCCAGGGCAGGTGCGGAAGTGGCGGCGGGCGCCGGGTCCACGGGCTCCGGGCACCCGGTCACGCCGCGGCGGGAAGATCCGGGCGCAGCGGCCACGCCGGATCCACCATCTCCGCCGTGCCGTTCTTCGCGAACCACGCCTGGAGTCCACGTGCCTGCGCCGCGTGCCACACGGCCTGCAGGGTGTGCAGCTCCGATGGGGTCAGCCGTTCCAGTCGGGACGAGAAGCGCCGCCCCACCGCCCGTACCAACTCCAGCGACGCCGTCGCGTCGGCCGCCGCGTCATGGGCGCCGTCGAGCACCACGCCGTACAGCTCGCAGAGATCGGTGAGGGTCCGCCGCCCCTTGCGATAGCGGTCCAGATGCTTGTCGAGCACGCGCGGATCCAGTACGCACAGTGGGGAGTTCTGCAGATACGCCCCGAGCGACGACGCGCGATGACGCTTCAGCTCGCGGTCCAGCAGCGTCAGGTCGAACGGCGCGTTCATCACGACCAGCGGACGCCCGGCTGCGCACTGCTCGGCCAGCGCACGGGCTATCTCCTCCACCACCGGCGCCGGCCAGCGCCCGTTGCGCTGGAGATGATCGTCGGTCAGACCGTGGATCTCGGTCGCCCCCACGGGCACCGGCACCCCCGGATTCACCAGCCAGCGGGTGATGCGCGTCCGCCCGCCCGCCGTGTCCTGGACGACCAGGGCGGCCGAGACGATCCGGTCCCCCTCGACGTCGACTCCTGTTGTCTCGGTGTCAAAAGCGGCCAGCGGCCCTTCGTACCAGTGCGTCATCCCCGAACTCCTCGTGCCCGAACGGCAGATGGTGTGATTCCCCTGCCCGGTTCGGTGATACCCGCGCCCTTTGCCTGATACGCCGTTTGCGGGCCGCCGTGTGCGGTGACAACACAGTTGAGGGGAACGGAAGTTGTCCGTCACCCCCGCACCGGAGAACCGATCGGCACAGCCCGGAAGGCACACGCAGCCATGGCGCTCGCGCAGCCCGAACCGAGCGGGCTGCTGTCCCAGCGGATCGAACCGCTGCGCGGCACACTCGCAACCACCGCCTGCATGGAGACCCTCCAGGTGGGCTATCTGCACGCGGTCGCGGCCGCGGCGGGGTGCTCCCTGTCGCAGCCCTTCCCCGACAACGGCATCGACTGGCACGTCAGCCACGGCGCCCCCGGCCATGCCGTGGACGACGAAGTGACCATAAAGGTGCAGCTCAAATGCACCTATCAGATCCCCCCGCACCCACCGGGACCGACGTTCGCCTTCACCCTCGACAACGCCCACCTCGTGAAGCTCGCCCGGACCCCCGTGTCGGTGCACAAGATCCTCGTCGTGATGATCGTGCCGCGCAGCCAGGACGACTGGCTCCACGCCGGACACGACCGGCTCGACCTGCGGCACTGCTGCTACTGGACCAACCTGGCCGGCCACGCGGTGACGGGCCGGCACCGGACCACCGTGCGGATCCCGACCTCGCGCATCTTCGACGACCGGGCGCTCTGCGAGATCATGACCCGCGTAGGGGCGGGAGGGAGACCCTGATGCACCGGCCGATGGACGAGTACGCCGACGAAACGATCCCGTCAGCCACCCGCCCGCACCCCGCCGAATCCGCGGGACCGTGGCCCGGCGCTCCCCGGCCGCCCGGGGACATCCCCGACCCCGCCCGTGTCGACCCCGCCGTCCTCGGCACCCTGCTCGGCCGGCACGGCTGGCAGCGCCGGGGCGGGGCTGCCGGGCGCTACAGCCGCTGGACCCCACCGGGACCACCCGGGGGCGGGACGAGCCTCCTGGTCCCCGACACCACCGCCTTCCCCGACAGCGAGGACCTCCTCGGCGAGGCACTGACCGCGCTCGCCCGCAGCGCCGCACCCTCCGCCCGCGAGGTCCTGATCTCTCTCGCCGTACCCAGCGACGAGATCCGCTGGTGGCGCGAGGTCCCCGAATCGGTCGTGGGAGCGGCGGGCGCGGCCGGCTGGACGGGGGCGGAGCACCTGCACACCGCCGCCCGGCAGATACTGCTCGCCGGAGCCCTCGCCGTACGCGGAAACGCCGGCTACCACGGCGCCCGCCACCGGCGCAGGGCCCGTGCGGCGCTCGAAGGCATCCTCGTCGGACCCGCTCCCGGTGGCCGTGAGCTCGCCGCGTTCGTGCCGGTCGAACCGGGCCGCGCTGTCGCCGTACGGCTCTACCGGGCCCTGCACGCCACCCGCGAGGCCGTGGACTACCAGCGGGCCACCGGCGGCTTCGAAGCCTTCGACACGGCCGTCGAGGCCGGCGTCAGCCGGGAACTGACCGAGGCCGTCGTCGCACTCGTCCGGGGCTCGGAAGGGGCGGGGATCGCCCTGGAGTGGGCGCCCGCCGCCGGTTCCCCCGAAGGCTGCCCGGCCCGTCCCGAGCCGGTGGAATTCTCACCGGGCGACCTGCCCGCACTGCGCCGTGCGGGCGCCCGCTACCTCCGGGACGAGCCGGCCGTGACGGTACGGATCACCGGCGCCGTCGTCCGCATGCGCCGCCCGGCACCGCGCGGCGCCGGGATCGTACGGCTGCGGGTGCTGGCGGGCGCCGAGGTGTCGCACGTACGGCTGGAGCTGGACGAGGAGGCGTACCGGATCGCCGGCCACGCCCACCTGGTGGGGCTGCCGATCCGGGTGGAGGGCAGGCTGGAGAGCCGTGGCGGCTTCCGGCGGCTGACCCGGACCTCGCACGTCGTGCCCGTGCAGGTCGACGAGGCCGAGCGGGACCGGCTGATGAAGTCCCTCCAGGAGAACGTCGACCAGTTCGAGGAGGCGTGCACGGGCGAGTAGCGGGGCGGAGGCCGCCGGGACCCGGCCCTTTCGCTAAGGGGGGCGTCGGCTCGGTACGATTCCCATTGTGCCCACCACAGGAATGTGGGTGCGCCCCCTGAGTCAGGAGAGACCGGTGTCAGACGTCCGTGTGATCATCCAACGCGATTCCGAGCGGGAAGAGCGCGTGGTGACGACGGGCACTACGGCAGCCGAGCTCTTCCCCGGCGAGCGCACCGTCGTCGCCGCCCGGGTCGCCGGTGAGCTGAAGGACCTCGCGTACGTCGTCGCCGACGGCGAGGTCGTCGAGCCCGTCGAGATCTCCTCCGAGGACGGCCTGAACATCCTGCGGCACTCCACCGCGCACGTGATGGCGCAGGCCGTGCAGCAGCTCTTCCCCGAGGCCAAGCTCGGCATCGGTCCGCCGGTCAAGGACGGCTTCTACTACGACTTCGACGTCGAGAAGCCGTTCACTCCCGAGGACCTCAAGGCCATCGAGAAGAAGATGCAGGAGATCCAGAAGCGGGGGCAGAAGTTCTCCCGCCGGGTCGTGACGGACGAGGCCGCCCGCGAGGAGCTGGCCGAGGAGCCGTACAAGCTGGAGCTCATCGGCATCAAGGGCTCCGCGTCCACGGACGACGGCGCGGACGTCGAGGTGGGCGGCGGCGAGCTGACCATCTACGACAACCTCGACCCGAAGACCGGCGACCTGTGCTGGAAGGACCTCTGCCGGGGCCCGCACCTGCCGACCACCCGGTTCATTCCGGCGTTCAAGCTGATGCGCAACGCCGCGGCGTACTGGCGGGGCAGCGAGAAGAACCCGATGCTCCAGCGCATCTACGGCACCGCCTGGCCCACCAAGGACGAGCTGAAGGCGCACCTGGAGTTCCTGGAGGAGGCTGCCAAGCGCGACCACCGCAAGCTCGGCAACGAGCTGGACCTCTTCTCCTTCCCGGACGAGATCGGCCCCGGTCTCGCGGTCTTCCACCCCAAGGGCGGCATCATCCGCCGCGCCATGGAGGACTACTCGCGCCGGCGCCACGAGGAGGAGGGCTACGAGTTCGTCTACTCCCCGCACGCCACCAAGGGCAAGCTCTTCGAGAAGTCCGGCCACCTGGACTGGTACGCCGACGGCATGTACCCGCCCATGCAGCTCGACGACGGGGTGGACTACTACCTCAAGCCGATGAACTGCCCGATGCACAACCTGATCTTCGACGCGCGCGGCCGCTCCTACCGTGAACTGCCGCTGCGCCTCTTCGAGTTCGGCACGGTGTACCGGTACGAGAAGTCCGGCGTGGTGCACGGCCTGACCCGCTCGCGCGGCTTCACGCAGGACGACGCGCACATCTACTGCACCAAGGAGCAGATGGCGGAGGAGCTCGACCGTACGCTCACCTTCGTCCTGAACCTGCTCCGCGACTACGGTCTGACCGACTTCTACCTGGAGCTCTCCACCAAGGACCCGGAGAAGTTCGTCGGCTCCGACGAGATCTGGGAAGAGGCCACCGAGACACTGCGCCAGGTCGCCGAGAAGCAGGGCCTGCCGCTGGTCCCGGACCCGGGCGGCGCCGCCTTCTACGGCCCGAAGATCTCGGTGCAGTGCAAGGACGCCATCGGCCGCACCTGGCAGATGTCGACCGTGCAGCTCGACTTCAACCTCCCGGAGCGCTTCGACCTGGAGTACACCGGCCCGGACGGCACCAAGCAGCGCCCGGTCATGATCCACCGTGCTCTGTTCGGCTCCATCGAGCGCTTCTTCGCGGTGCTCCTGGAGCACTATGCGGGTGCGTTCCCGGTGTGGCTGGCGCCGGTCCAGGCGGTCGGCATCCCGATCGGCGACGCGCACATCCCGTACCTCCAGGAGTTCGCGGCCAAGGCCCGGAAGAAGGGGTTGCGGGTCGAGGTGGACGCTTCCTCGGACCGGATGCAGAAGAAGATCAGGAACCAGCAGAAGGCCAAGGTGCCCTTCATGATCATCGCGGGTGATGAGGACATGGCCAACGGTGCCGTCTCCTTCCGCTACCGCGACGGATCGCAGGAGAACGGCATCCCGGTCGAGGACGCCATCGCCAAGATCCAGAAGGTCGTCGAGGACCGAGTCCAGGTCTGACGGTCCGACGGGCACGTGAGGAGAGGCCCCCGGAGAGCTACCCGCCCTCCGGGGGCCTCTTCTCGTCCTCCCGGGTGAACACCTGCAGCAGCCACGACGAGAACGAGCCCGTCACCGCCCCCAGCAGCCCCAGCCCGCAGACCATCAGGCCCGCGGCGACCACCCGGCCGCCCGGCGTGACCGGCACCGCGTCCCCGTACCCCACCGTGGTGAGCGTCGCGCACGCCCACCACACCGCGTCACCGAAGGTACGGATCGAGGCGTCCGGGACCGTGTGTTCCTGGTGGAAGACCGCGAGCGCCGAGGAGAAGCCGAGCAGCAGGGCGGTCGCGCCGGCGTAGGCGATCACACGGGCGTACAGGCTCAGCCGCGGCTGCTCCCGGCGCCGCTGGACCGCGCTGTAGACCCGGATCAGACGCAGCGGCCGCAGCAGCGGAAGCAGCAGCACCACCGTGTCCAGCCAGTGCACCCGGACGAAGCGGTGGCCGAGGCCGCTCAGCCGGAGCCGTACGACGTAGTCCGCCGCGAAGACCAGCCAGGTGACGCCGACCAGGGCGAGGGCGAGGTCCCGCCAGGCTCCGGCGTCCTCGGGGGCGAGGACGCGGACCGCGTAGCCGAGCAGGAAGAGCAGCGAGGCGCCGAAGAGCGGCACTTCCGTGCGTTGCTCCCAGCGCCGGAAGCGAACGGGGGCGGAGCCGGCGGACTGGTCGCTCATCGCCTCAGCATCGCCGTACGCCGACCGGTGCGGCCCCGGCGACACGCACCCCGGGAGTGAAGCAATATGCTGATCGCCATGACGAGTGAGCCGGAGCAGCAGATCGGAGTGGGGACGCCCGACGCGTTCCAGCGCCTGTGGACGCCCCACCGGATGGCGTACATCCAGGGTGAGAACAAGCCGACCGGTCCGGAGGCCGGCGACGGCTGTCCGTTCTGCGGGATCCCGTCGAATTCGGACGAGGACGGGCTCGTCGTCGCGCGTGGCAAGCATGTCTATGCCGTGCTGAATCTGTATCCGTACAACGGCGGGCATCTGATGGTGGTGCCGTACCGGCATGTCGCCGACTACACGGAGCTGGACGGCCCGGAGACCATGGAGCTGGCCGATTTCACCAAGCGGGCGATGGTGGCTCTGCGGACGGCCTCGGGGGCGCACGGATTCAACATCGGCATGAACCAGGGTTCGGTGGCGGGGGCCGGCATCGCCGCCCATCTGCACCAGCACCTGGTGCCGCGCTGGGGCGGCGACACCAACTTCATGCCGGTGGTCGGGCACACGAAGGTGCTGCCGCAGCTGCTCGCCGATACGCGCAAGATGCTGGCCGACGCCTGGCCGGCCGGCTGATCCGGGCTGCCGCTTCCGGGTGGGCCGCCCCGGCATCCGTCATCTGCCGGGGCGGCCTTCGTCCGTCCGGACGTCCGTCTACGCGTCGTACAGGTCGGCCTTGCGCGGGGTCGGGTCCTGTACCAGGCCGCTCAGTATCATCGAGCGGTTGTCGAAGCGCTCGATGTTGACGCCGTTCTCCTGGAGGACGCGCAGGGCGGCGCTGTGGACGGCGCGCAGGACGGGCGTCGCCGCGCGCATCGCGTCGTCCGCCATGAAGCGGTGGCGCCAGGGCTTCTCGGCCCAGGCATGGCGCAGGCCGAACGGCTCGGGCAGGGCGATCTTGCCGCCCAGGTAGTCCAGGAGCGGCGGGTACCAGGTGAACGGGGCGCGCAGGGCGAGGCGGACGACCTCGCTGGATTCGACCAGCGGAAGGGTGATGTCGCGGGTCTCCCAGAACCGGACGGTCTTGTTGACCGTCTTGGTCTTGGCCGCGGGCTTGCTGGTGAAGAGCGAGTGCACCGGACCGAGCGCGTGCCCGGTGACTTCGATGCGCAGGGTTTCGTGGAGCACCGTCACCGTGATCATCATCGTGATGATCAACTGGCCTTCCCAGAGGGTGAACTGGACGCCCAGATAGTGCCGGTCACCGCTGCCGAACTGCTGGTGGTTGCAGATCCGCTGTATCTCGTGCGGTTTGACCTGGAAGGTGGCGACGTCCTCGCCGTCGGGGCGGGAGACCGAGTCGGCGTTCTCCCCGACGGGGGACACGATCCAGTGGGTGACCGACGGAGTGGGGAACCCCCCGGTGTTCAGCGGGCCGCGCTCCAGCACCTTGAGCTGGTCGTGGATGGCCCGTATCAGGTCCCAGCTGCGGAACTGGTGGAATTCCTTGCCGGGCTCCTTGGGAACGAGCTCCTCGGCGAGCTGCCAGCTGCCCCAGCGGGTGCCCATGCCGAGGATGCCCTTGGGGCCCGCGTAGAAGACCGAGTTGGACTGCTGCTCGGCGGAGAGCTTCTCCAGGCCCTGGCGGAGCGCCTCGCGGGAGGTCTCGTTGGGGTTCTTCGGCACGGCCTCGGGGATCTTGGCGATGACACCGCCGCCGGAGAGCAGCCCCTCCCAGCGGGCGCGCATGTCCTTGGCGGAGGACTCGGCGATCCGTTTGGCGATGAGCCAGCCGATGACGGGGGCGATGATCATCAGGCGGACGTAGAGCGCCAGGAATCCGTCGAGCGGCTGCCTGACCAGGAAGATCAGCGCCACGATGCCGATGATCGGGAGCAGCGCGCTGCCCAGGGCGGAGAGCGCCTTGTCCTTGGTCCTGCCGAGGAAGTCGCGCAGGCGGAACGCGAGGACCCACAGGATCATGCCGGGCAGGAAGAGGAAGCCGAACAGGGCGGTGACGGCGGTGAGTTTGGTGTCGCGGCTCTTGCGGAGACGGCTCGCGGACAGGCAGTGCTCGACGACCGTCTGCGGATCGGTCCCGAAGGACTGGATGAGGGCCTTCCGGGCGCCGCCCAGCATGCGCTCCTGGACGGCTCGGGAGAACGCCTCGCCGAGATTGGGCTTGAAGTAGTCGGACTTGAAGAGCTTGGAACGGCCCACCTTGACTTCGGACTTGTGCCACTCGCTGTTGGCGTCAAGGATTTTCTCCACCGGGCTGTCCCGGTACGCGGCGGAGGCGAGGGCGTTCGTCGCCACCGCCTGTCCGCCCGAACCCTGGAGCGGGATCTGCGCTCCGGGAGAGAAATCGAATCCGTCGCTGGCCACTGTCGCCCCCACTCACCGCCGAGGAACTGCTCCTGCGGCTGTTTCCCAACTGCCGTGCCCGGCACACCTTCTGAGCTGGGACCAAAGCGTATCGTCCGGATCGCTGCGCCGCCCGCCCCTGTGGACAAAGGCGGGCGGCATGGCTGGTCATGAGTCGTTCGGGTTGTTCTCCTGCTGCTCCCGGAGGCGTTCGGCGAGCTGCGGGGGCATGGCTTCGTGCCGGGCGTACGCCCGGTCGAAGCGACCGGCGCCATGGGAGAGGGAGCGCAGGTCGACCGCGTATCTGCCGATCTCCAGTTCGGGCACCTCGGCCCGTACGAGGGTGCGGCCGGGGCCGGACTGCTCGGTTCCGATCACTCTGCCGCGCCGCCCGGACAGATCGCTCATCACCGGCCCGACATAGTCGTCGGGGACCAGGACCTGGATCTCGGCGACGGGTTCGAGGAGCTGGATGCGGGTGTCCGCGGCGGCTTCGCGCAGGGCCAGCGCGCCCGCGGTCTGGAACGCGGCGTCGGAGGAGTCCACCGAGTGGGACTTGCCGTCCCGCAGGGTGACGCGCACGTCGACGAGCGGGTGGCCGGCCGCGACCCCGCGGGCGGCCTGGGCGCGCACGCCCTTCTCGACGGACGGGATGAACTGGCGGGGTACCGATCCGCCGACCACCTTGTCGACGAATTCGATGCCCGAGCCCGGAGGCAGCGGCTCCACGTCGATCTCGCAGATGGCGTACTGGCCGTGGCCGCCGGACTGTTTCACATGCCGGCCGCGCCCGGTGGACGGGGCGGCGAAGGTCTCGCGGAGCGACACCTTGTGCGGTACGGCGTCGACCTGGACGCCGTAGCGGCTGCGCAGCCGGTCCAGCGCCACGTCCTGGTGGGCCTCGCCCAGGCACCACAGGACCACCTGGTGGGTGTCCTGATTCTGTTCGAGGCGCATGGTCGGGTCCTCGGCGACCAGCCGGGAGAGTCCCTGGGAGAGCTTGTCCTCGTCCGCCTTGCTGTGTGCCTCGATGGCGAGCGGCAGCAGCGGGTCCGGGGTGGTCCAGGGGTCCATCAGCAGTGGTCGGTCCCGGTCGGACAGGGTGTCCCCGGTCTCGGCGCTGCCCAGCTTGGCGACGCAGGCCAGATCTCCCGCGATGCACGAGGTGAGGGGGCGCTGCTGCTTGCCGAAGGGGGAGGAGAGCGCGCCGACACGTACCTCGGCCTCGTGGAAGGGGCGGGTCTCGTGGCCGGGGTCGGTGAGGCCGTGGCCGAACACATGGACGGTCTCGTCGGGACGCAGGGTGCCGGAGAAGACGCGCACGAGCGAGACCCGGCCCACGTACGGGTCGGAAGCCGTCTTGACCACCTCGGCGACGAGCGGGCCCTCCGGGTCGCAGGTCAGGACCGGTCGCGACGCCCCGTGCAGGGGGGTGACACCGGGGAGCGGGCGCTCCAGCGGGGTCGGGAAGCCGCGGGTGATCAGGTCCAGCAGCTCCACGGTGCCGATGCCCTGGCGGGCACCCGCGGCGGCGGGGGACGCGGTGAGGACCGGGTGGAAGGCGCCCCGGGCGACGGCACGCTCGAGATCGTCGACGAGTGTCCTGATATCGACCTCGGCGCCGCCGAGGTAGCGGTCCATCAGGGTCTCGTCCTCGCTCTCGGCGATGATCCCCTCGATGAGCCGGTTGCGGGCCTCCTGGAGCGTCGCCCGCTGGGTCTCCGCAGGCGGGTTCTCCTGCCGCTCGCCCGAGGAGTAGTCGAGGATCCGCTGGGTGAGGAGGCCGGTGAGCCCGGTGAGCGGGGCGTGTCCGTCGGCGCCCTCGGGGCCGAGGACGGGCAGGTAGAGGGGGAGCACGGCGTCGGGGTCGTCGCCGCCGAAGATCTCGCCGCAGATCCGGGTCATCTCGTCGAACGAGGTGCGTGCCGTGTCCAGGTGGGTGACGACGATGGCGCGCGGCATGCCGACGGCCGCGCACTCCTCCCACACGGCGCGGGTGGCGCCCGCCACCGCGTCGGCATCCTGGGCCGCGGACACGACGAACAGGGCCGCGTCCGCGGCCCGCAGACCGGCCCTGAGCTCCCCGACGAAATCGGCGTATCCGGGGGTGTCCAGCAGATTGATCCGGTACCCGTCCCATTCGACGGGGACCAGGGAGAGCTGTACGGAACGCTGCTGGCGGTGCTCGATCTCGTCGTAGTCGGAGACGGTCGCGCCGTCCTCGACCCGGCCGGCCCGGTTGACCGCGCCCGCGGTCAGCGCGAGGGCCTCGACGAGCGTGGTCTTTCCGGAGCCGCTGTGGCCGACCAGCACCACATTCCGTACGGATGAGGGCCGGTCGGCCGTCGTTGCCCTGCCGGCGGCCCCGGTGTGTGCGTGTGTCTTGTCGCCCATGATGCGTGCCTCCCAGGTAGTGGCGCGGAGCTGAGGAGATACCGACGCGATGCGGGGAGTGATGCACGGGCACCGGGGAGCCGCCGCGGCGGCTACGGCGACGCCCGCGGTAATTCGAGCTTTCCACTCGGGCCAGGCCGCGTCCATACATGGCACGCCGCCGCGCGAGGCCGGGTGCCCGGACGGTGGAGTCCGGCGGGCGTGACTACGATGGGCCAGCCGGTGGCCGATGGGGCCGCTCGGCCCACCGACCCTCGGGAAGGCCATGCTGAACAAGTACGCGCGTGCATTTTTTACGCGTGTCCTCACACCGTTCGCCGCGCTGTTGCTCCGTCTCGGCGTGAGCCCTGACGCGGTCACTCTGATCGGTACGGCCGGGGTGATGGCAGGTGCGCTGGTCTTCTTCCCGATGGGGGAGTTCTTCTGGGGCACGATCGTCATCACGATCTTCGTCTTCTCCGACCTCGTCGACGGCAACATGGCCCGGCAGGCCGGTATCTCCAGCCGCTGGGGCGCGTTCCTGGACTCGACCCTGGACCGGGTCGCCGACGGGGCGATCTTCGGAGGGTTCGCGCTCTGGTACGCGGGCAAGGGCGACGACAACGTGCTCTGCGCCGTCGCGATCTTCTGTCTGGCCAGCGGCCAGGTGGTCTCGTACACGAAGGCGCGCGGCGAGTCGATCGGGTTGCCGGTCGCGGTCAACGGTCTCGTGGAGCGTGCCGAGCGCCTGGTGATCTCGCTGGTCGCGGCCGGATTGGCCGGCCTGCACAAGTTCGGTGTGCCCGGGATCCAGGTCCTGCTGCCGATCGCGCTGTGGATCGTCGCCGTGGGCAGCCTGATCACCCTCGTGCAGCGGGTCGTGACCGTGCGCCGCGAGTCCGCGGAGGCCGACGCGGCCGAGGCCGCCGCTGCCCGCCCGGGGAGCGGGACCGCACAGTGAGCGACGACCCCGGGGAGGCGCGGACCGGCCTGCGGGACCGGCTGACCGACGGGCTGTACGGACTCGGCTGGACCGCCGTCAAGAAGCTCCCCGAACCGGTCGCCCGAGCGCTCTTCCGCACCATCGCCGACCAGGCGTGGAAGCGGCGCGGCAAGAGCGTGCTGCGGCTGGAGTCGAATCTGGCACGGGTCGTACCCGGGGCGTCACCGGCCCGGCTGGCCGAGCTCTCCAAGGCCGGGATGCGCTCGTACATGCGCTACTGGATGGAGTCGTTCCGGCTGCCCACCTGGAGCCCGGCGCGGATCAAGGCGTCCATAGAGGTGGCCGACGCGCACCGGCTGACCGACGGCCTCGACACCGGCCGCGGTGTCATCCTCGCCCTGCCGCACCTGGGGAACTGGGACCTGGCGGGAGCCTGGGTCACCACCGATCTCAAGGTGCCCTTCACCACGGTCGCCGAGCGGCTCAAGCCCGAGACGCTGTACGACCGGTTCGTGGCCTACCGCGAGGGGCTCGGCATGGAGGTCCTGCCGCACAGCGGCGGCGCGGCCTTCGGCACCCTGGCGCGGCGGCTGCGCGCGGGCGGGCTGATCTGTCTGGTCGCCGACCGGGATCTGTCCGCCTCCGGTGTCGAGGTGGAATTCTTCGGCGACACCGCGCGGATGCCCGCCGGGCCCGCGCTGCTGGCGCAGCAGACCGGGGCGCTGCTGCTGCCCGTGACGCTCGGCTACGACGAGACGCCCGTGATGAAGGCACGTATCCATCCGCCGGTCGAGACGCCCGAGTCAGGCAGCCGCACGGAGAAGACGTCCTCGATGACACAGGCGCTGGCCGATGCCTTCGCCGTCGGGATCGCCGACCATCCGGAGGACTGGCACATGCTGCAACGGCTCTGGCTCGCCGATCTGGAGACCCGGGAGGACAGGACGTGAAGATCGGCATCGTCTGCCCGTACTCCTGGGACGTACCGGGCGGTGTGCAGTTCCACATCCGCGACCTGGCCGAGCACCTGATCCGGCTGGGCCACCAGGTGTCGGTGCTGGCGCCCGCCGACGACGAGACACCGCTGCCGCCGTACGTGGTGTCGGCGGGCCGTGCCGTGCCCGTCCCGTACAACGGTTCCGTCGCCCGGCTGAACTTCGGCTTCCTCTCGGCCGCCCGGGTGCGCCGATGGCTGCACGACGGCACCTTCGACGTCATCCACATCCACGAGCCGACCTCGCCCTCGCTGGGGCTGCTCGCCTGCTGGGCCGCGCAGGGACCGATCGTCGCCACGTTCCACACGTCCAACCCGCGCTCCCGGGCCATGATCGCGGCGTACCCGATCCTCCAGCCGGCGCTGGAGAAGATCAGCGCGCGCATCGCGGTGAGCGAGTACGCCCGCCGCACCCTGGTCGAGCACCTGGGCGGCGACGCGGTCGTCATCCCGAACGGGGTCGACGTCGGCTTCTTCGCCGCAGCCGAGCCCAGGGCCGAGTGGCAATCGGGAGGGGCGCGAAGCACGGTCGAGGGCAGTGGTGGGGGACCGGAGGGCGGGACGATCGGCTTCATCGGGCGCATCGACGAGCCCCGCAAGGGCCTGCCCGTCCTGATGCGGGCGCTGCCCGCGATCCTCGCCGCCCGCCCGGACGCCAGGCTGCTGGTTGCCGGCCGGGGCGACGAGGAGGAGGCCGTCTCCTCGCTGCCCAGGGCGATGCGCGAACGCGTCGAGTTCCTCGGCATGGTGAGCGACGAGGACAAGGCGCGGCTGCTTCGCAGCGTCGATGTGTATGTCGCGCCCAACACGGGCGGCGAGAGCTTCGGGATCATCCTGGTCGAGGCCATGTCGGCCGGCGCCCCGGTCCTCGCCAGCGATCTGGACGCCTTCGCGCAGGTGCTGGACCAGGGCGCGGCGGGCGAACTCTTCGCCAACGAGGACGCGGACGCGCTGGCCGCGGCGGCGATCCGGCTGCTCGGCGACCCGGAGCGGCGTGCGGAGCTGCGCGAGCGGGGCGCCGCGCATGTGCGGCGGTTCGACTGGTCGACGGTCGGGGCGGACATCCTCGCGGTGTACGAGACGGTGACGGACGGCGCGGCCTCGGTGGCGGCCGACGAACGCACGGGCCTGCGCGCGCGGTTCGGGCTGGCACGGGAGTAGGGGCCGGGGGGCGGGCCCGGACCGTCACGCCGTCGGCGCCTCGACGGTAGCCTTGCCGCCCGTGATCGAAACCCTCATCTGGATCGCTGTCGCGGTCGTCGCGACCGGCATGTACCTCAGCTGGACTGCCGGACGGCTGGACCGGCTGCACACCCGCATCGACGCCGCACGGGCCGCGCTCGACGCGCAACTTCTGCGCCGTGCGTCGGTCACCCAGGAACTGGCCACGTCCGGTGTCCTCGACCCGGCCGCGTCCATCGTCCTGTACGAGGCCGCGCACGCCGCCCGCCAGGCGGAGGAGGAGCACCGCGAGGTCGCGGAGAGCGAGCTGAGTGCCGCCCTGCGGGCGGTGTTCGGCGAGACGGCACAGGTGGAGGCCGTGAAGGAGATCCCCGGCGGAGAGGAAGCGGCGTCCGAGCTCGCCGCCGCTGTGCGCCGCGTCCCGATGGCCCGGCGGTTCCACAACGACGCGGTGCGCGCGGCGCGCGCGCTGCGCCGGCACCGCAAGGTGCGGTGGTTCCGGCTGGCCGGTCACGCCCCGTTCCCGCTGGCCTTCGAGATGGACGACGAGCCCCCGGTGGCCCTGGCGGACCGCCCCGTCAGCTGAGCGGACGGCCGCGGGCGCGCGTGACGGGGGCCACATCTCGTCCCGTACGCGTGCAAAACGATCCACCGGCCTTCCATTGGCCCTTGCAGTGGACTGTTCCCGGAGAGTTTGCTCAGCACTGCACCGACCAGTGCTTTTCAGCAACTTTTTCTCCGAGTGAGGTCGATCCATGTCCACGCTTCCCACCACCCCGCAGTCCGCCGACTCCCCGGCCACCGGCACCGCGCGCGTCAAGCGCGGCATGGCCGAGCAGCTCAAGGGCGGCGTGATCATGGACGTCGTCGACGCCGAACAGGCGAAGATCGCCGAGGACGCGGGCGCCGTGGCCGTCATGGCCCTGGAGCGGGTGCCGGCCGACATCCGCAAGGACGGCGGCGTGGCCCGGATGTCGGACCCGAACATGATCGAGGAGATCATCGAGGCCGTCTCCATCCCGGTGATGGCGAAGTCGCGTATCGGCCACTTCGTCGAGGCCCAGGTCCTCCAGTCCCTCGGAGTCGACTACATCGACGAGTCCGAGGTCCTCACCCCGGCCGACGAGGTCAACCACAGCGACAAGTTCGCCTTCACCACCCCGTTCGTCTGCGGTGCCACCAACCTGGGCGAGGCGCTGCGCCGGATCGCCGAGGGTGCGGCCATGATCCGCTCGAAGGGCGAGGCCGGCACCGGGAACGTCGTCGAGGCGGTCCGCCACCTGCGCCAGATCAAGAACGAGATCGCCCGCCTGCGCGGCTACGACAACAACGAGCTGTACGCCGCCGCCAAGGAGCTCCGCGCCCCGTACGAGCTGGTCAAGGAGGTCGCGGAGCTCGGCAAGCTGCCCGTCGTGCTGTTCTCCGCGGGCGGTGTCGCCACCCCCGCCGACGCCGCGCTGATGCGCCAGCTCGGCGCCGAGGGCGTCTTCGTCGGCTCCGGAATCTTCAAGTCCGGCGACCCGGCCAAGCGCGCCGCCGCGATCGTGAAGGCCACCACCTTCTACGACGACCCGAAGATCATCGCGGACGCTTCCCGGAACCTGGGCGAGGCCATGGTCGGCATCAACTGCGACACCCTGCCCGAGGCCGAGCGCTACGCCAACCGTGGCTGGTAATCACTGATGAGCGACACCCCTGTGATCGGAGTCCTGGCCCTCCAGGGCGACGTACGGGAACACCTGATCGCCCTGGCCTCGGCTGATGCCCTGGCCAGGCCGGTCCGGCGTCCCGAGGAACTTGCCGAGGTCGACGGCCTGGTCATCCCCGGTGGCGAGTCCACCACGATGTCCAAGCTGGCTTCTCTCTTCGGCATGCTGGAACCGCTGCGCGAGCGGGTACGGGACGGAATGCCCGTCTACGGCACCTGCGCCGGAATGATTCTGCTCGCCGACAAGATCCTCGACCCGCGCTCGGGCCAGGAGACGGTCGGCGGGATCGACATGATCGTGCGCCGCAATGCCTTCGGGCGGCAGAACGAGTCCTTCGAGGCGGCCGTCGAGGTCGCCGGCATCGAGAGCGGCCCCGTGGAGGGCGTGTTCATCCGCGCCCCCTGGGTGGAGTCGGTCGGCGCGCAGGCCAAGGTCGTGGCGGAGCACGGCGGCCACATCGTCGCCGTACGTCAGGGAAACGCCCTGGCTACGTCGTTCCACCCGGAATTGACCGGAGACCATCGCGTTCACGCGCTGTTCGTGGACATGGTGCGCGCAGTCGGCTGACTCGATCCCGGTAGGATCTCTCGGGTTCGAATCGTTTTTGGTGACGCGAAGGAGAAGGCAGATGTCCGGCCACTCTAAATGGGCTACGACGAAGCACAAGAAGGCCGTGATTGACGCCAAGCGCGGCAAGCTCTTCGCGAAGCTGATCAAGAACATCGAGGTCGCGGCCCGCACCGGAGGTGTGGACCCCGAGGGAAACCCGACCCTCGTGGATGCGATCCAGAAGGCGAAGAAGAGCTCCGTACCGAACAAGAACATCGACTCCGCGGTCAAGCGCGGCGGCGGTCTCGAAGCGGGCGGCGTCGACTACCAGACGATCATGTACGAGGGTTACGGCCCGAACGGTGTCGCGGTGCTCATCGAGTGCCTCACCGACAACCGCAACCGTGCCGCCTCCGACGTGCGTGTCGCGATGACCCGCAACGGGGGTTCGATGGCCGACCCGGGTTCGGTCTCGTACCTCTTCAACCGCAAGGGCGTCGTCATCGTCCCCAAGGGCGAGCTGACCGAGGACGACGTCCTGGGTGCCGTGCTCGACGCGGGTGCCGAGGAAGTGAACGACCTCGGTGACACGTACGAGGTCGTCAGCGAGGCCACCGACATGGTCGCGGTCCGCACCGCGCTCCAGGAGGCCGGTATCGACTACGACTCCGCCGAGGCCAACTTCCTGCCCACCATGCAGGTCGAGCTGGACGAGGAAGGCGCGCGCAAGATCTTCAAGCTGATCGACGCGCTGGAGGACAGTGACGACGTGCAGAACGTCTTCGCCAACTTCGATGTCTCGGACGAGGTCATGGAGAAGGTCGACGCCTGAGCCGCGCCCAGCGCAGCCTTCATGGACGGGCCGACGGGGACACACCCCGTCGGCCCGTCGCATTGTCAGTGCGAGCCGATAGCCTGCGGGAACAGTTGACCGATCGGTACGGAGGGGGCGTCCCATGCGGGTACTGGGTGTGGACCCGGGGCTGACCCGGTGCGGTGTCGGCGTCGTCGAAGGCGTCGCCGGCCGCCCCCTGACGATGCTCGGTGTGGGCGTCGTCCGCACCCCGCCCGACGCGGAGCTCGGTCACCGGCTGGTCGCCATCGAGCGCGGCATCGAGGAATGGCTCGACGAGCACCGGCCCGAATTCGTCGCCGTGGAGCGGGTGTTCAGCCAGCACAACGTCCGTACGGTCATGGGCACCGCCCAGGCCAGCGCCGTCGCCATGCTCTGCGCGTCGCGCCGCGGCATTCCCGTCGCCCTGCACACCCCCAGCGAGGTCAAGGCGGCCGTCACCGGCACCGGCCGTGCGGACAAGGCACAGGTCGGCGCGATGGTCACCCGGCTGCTGCGGCTCGACGCCCCGCCGAAGCCGGCCGACGCCGCCGACGCCCTCGCCCTCGCCATCTGTCACATATGGCGCGCCCCCGCCGTCAACCGCCTCCAGCAGGCACACGCGGCAGCTGCCGCGGCCCGCGCCGGGCGCGTTCCCCGTACACCCGCAGTCCCCGTCCGGAAGGTCCCCCGATGATCGCCTTCGTCAGCGGCCCCGTGGCCGCACTCGCCCCGACCACGGCCGTGATCGAGGTCGGCGGCATCGGTATGGCCGTCCAGTGCACGCCGAACACCCTCGCCGGCCTCCGGATCGGCAAGGAGGCCAGGCTCGCCACCTCCCTCGTCGTACGGGAGGACTCGCTCACCCTCTACGGCTTCGCCGACGACGACGAGCGGCAGGTCTTCGAGCTGCTCCAGACCGCCAGCGGAGTCGGGCCCCGGCTCGCCCAGGCGATGCTCGCCACCCACAGCCCGGACGCCCTGCGCACCGCGGTCGCCACCGGCGACGAGAAGGCGCTCACCGCCGTTTCCGGCATCGGCAAGAAGGGCGCACAGAAACTCCTCCTCGAACTGAAGGACAGACTCGGCGAGCCCGTCGGCGCCCACATCGGCCGGCAGGGCATCGGCACCGCCGTCACCTCGTCCTGGCGCGATCAGCTGCAGGCCGCCCTGATCGGCCTCGGCTACGCCACCCGCGAGGCCGACGAAGCGGTCACCGCCGTCGCCCCCCAGGCCGAGGCAGCCCTCGCCGAGGGCGGGCAGGCCCCCGTGCCGCAGTTGCTGCGTGCCGCACTGCAGACCCTCAACCGCGCGCGCTGACCGGAGCGCGACACCCCCGGGGAACACCCCGACGCCGGGCCGGGCACCGCACGGCACCGAAACACCCGAGGCGGGACAGACTGAATGAACTGGGACGAGACCGGACCCGACACCGACGAGCGGCTCGACGAGCGCCTCGTCCAGGCCGACGCGGACGGCGAGGACACCGCGGTCGAAGCGGCGCTCCGGCCGAAGGATCTCGATGAATTCGTCGGCCAGGAGAAGGTGCGCGAACAGCTCGACCTGGTCCTCAAGGCGGCTCGGGCCCGCGGCGCCACCGCCGACCACGTCCTGCTCTCCGGCGCCCCCGGCCTCGGCAAGACCACCCTCTCCATGATCATCGCGGCCGAGATGGGCGCGCCGATCCGGATCACCTCCGGCCCCGCCATCCAGCACGCGGGTGATCTTGCCGCGATCCTCTCCTCCCTCCAGGAGGGTGAAGTCCTGTTCCTCGACGAGATCCACCGCATGTCGCGGCCGGCCGAGGAAATGCTCTACATGGCGATGGAGGACTTCCGGGTCGACGTCATCGTCGGCAAGGGCCCCGGCGCCACCGCCATCCCGCTGGAACTGCCGCCCTTCACCCTGGTCGGCGCCACCACCAGGGCCGGACTGCTGCCGCCGCCGCTGCGCGACCGCTTCGGCTTCACCGGCCACATGGAGTTCTACGCACCCACCGAGCTGGAACGCGTCATCCACCGCTCCGCCCGCCTCCTCGACGTGGAGATAGACGCGGACGGCGCCGCCGAGATCGCCGGCCGCTCCCGCGGCACCCCCCGGATCGCCAACCGGCTGCTGCGCCGCGTCCGGGACTACGCCCAGGTCAAGGCCGACGGACGGATCGACCGCCCGGTCGCCGCCACCGCCCTCGGGGTCTACGAGGTCGATGCCCGCGGTCTCGACCGGCTCGACCGCGCGGTGCTCGGCGCCCTGCTCAAGCTCTTCGGCGGCGGGCCCGTCGGGCTGTCCACCCTGGCGGTCGCCGTGGGGGAGGAGCGCGAGACCGTCGAGGAGGTCGCGGAGCCCTTCCTGGTACGGGAGGGTCTGCTGGCCAGGACGCCGCGGGGACGGGTCGCGACGCCCGCGGCCTGGGCCCATCTGGGGCTCGTACCTCCACAGCAAGGCGGAAAGGGACAACAGGGCCTGTTCGGGGCGTGATCTGTCACAGCTTGACCGGAGCAGGAACCACAGGGCGGCGTTGGGCGTTGTTCCATCGATGCGGACTCGCTTAGACTCCGCCGATGCCGCCCTTAAAGGTCGGTGTACCCACCCCCGTAGATACAGGCCGCCTTCGAGCGCGGTCGTGCGAAGGAAACTCGTCCCGTGAATCCCGTGACTCTCCTCCCCTTCATCGTGCTCATCGGGGCCATGTTCCTGATGACGCGGTCCGCCAAGAAGAAGCAGGCGGCCGCCGCCCAGATGCGCAACGAGATGCAGCCCGGCACCGGCGTCCGGACGATCGGGGGCATGTACGCCACCGTCAAGGAGTTGCACGACGACACGGTTCTCCTTGAGATCGCGCCCGGCGTCCACGCCATCTACGCCAAGAACGCCATCGGCGCCGTCCTCGACGACGCGGAGTACAACCGCATCGTCCACGGCGACGACGAGAGCGGCCTCGACCTCGACGGCACCGTCGTCCCCGACGACGCCTCCTCGCTGACCGAGGACGACGCCGACAAGGACGCCTCGGACGACGCCCGGATCGACCTCGGCAAGAAGGCCGAGGACGCCGAGCCGAAGGACGACGAGTCCGGCAAGAAGTCCGAGGGCAAGGACGACGGCGAGGCCGACGCGAAGTAACCCACGCCCGGGGATGCCGTGAGCCCACCGGCATCCGGCATTCCCGGGACCGTGCGGTCTTCTGCGGGGACGGGTCCCCACTACACTTCGTGGCCGCTCGGGCGCGTACCCGGCGCGGGGCGGTTGGACAGGGAGAAACGAGAAGGTGGCAGCACCGAAGAAGAGGCGAGCGCCGGCAGGCGGTCAGGGCAGGCCGGGGCGTTCCCTGGCTCTGATCCTGATCGCCATGGTCGCGCTCACCGGCGGGATGTTCCTGGCCGATCAGCCGACCCCACGGCTCGGTATCGACCTGGCGGGCGGCACCTCGATCACGCTTGAGGCGAAGAGCGAGCCGGGCCAGGAATCGGCGATCAACAAGACCAACATGGACACGGCGGTCCAGATCATGGAACGCCGTGTCAATGGTCTTGGCGTCTCCGAGGCCGAGGTCCAGACGCAGGGCAAGAGCAACATCATCGTCAACATCCCCAAGGGCACGAACTCGGCCCAGGCCCGGGAGCAGGTCGGTACCACGGCCAAGCTCTACTTCCGGCCGGTGCTGACCGTCGCCCAGGGCACGCCCACCCCGGAGCCCAGCGCCTCGTCGTCCGGCAAGCCCACCCCGTCCGGCAGCCCCAGCGCCCCCACCGCCGACAAGGGCAAGACGTCGGCGACGCCGAACGCGAGCGCCACCACCCAGGGCCGTGCGGTCACCGGCGCCCTCAAGGCCGACTCCACGCCGACGCCCAAGGCGAGCACCACGCCGAAGGCCGACGCCACGCCGTCCGCGTCCGCCGCCGACGAGGCCGCCGCGGCCAAGCTGCAGAAGCAGTTCGCGGCGCTGGACTGCTCCAGCAAGGCGTCCCGCGCCGAGGCCGCACGGGGGGCCAAGCCCACCGACATGGTCGTCGCGTGCAGCTCCGAGGGGGACGCGAAGTACGTCCTGGGCCCGGCCCAGGTGTCCGGCACGGACGTGGACAGCGCCAAGGCGGGGATCGACCAGACAAGCGGTCAGTGGATCGTTCAGATGGAGTTCACCAAGAGCGGCGCCAAGAAGTTCCAGAAGATCACGGGCCAGCTCGCTCAGCAGCAGCCGCCGCAGAATCAGTTCGCGATCGCGCTCGATGGTGAAGTCGTCTCGGCGCCCTCAGTGCGCACGGCACTGAGTGCCAACGCAGAGATCTCCGGCAGCTTCACCCAGCAGTCCGCCGACGACCTGGCCAACGTGCTCTCCTACGGTGCGCTCCCGCTCTCGTTCAAGGAGCAGAGCGTCACCACGGTCACCGCCGCGCTCGGCGGTGAGCAGCTCAAGGCCGGTCTGATCGCCGGTGCCATCGGTCTGGCCCTGGTGGTCATCTACCTGGTGGCCTACTACCGGGGCCTCGCGGTCATCGCGCTCCTGAGCCTCCTGGTCTCCGGCATCCTGACCTACACGCTCATGTCGCTGCTCGGCCCGGCCATCGGCTTCGCGCTGAACCTCCCGGCGGTCTGCGGCGCCATCGTGGCCATCGGTATCACCGCGGACTCCTTCATCGTGTACTTCGAACGCGTCCGCGACGAGATCCGCGAGGGCCGCACGCTCCGCCCGGCCGTCGAGCGGGCCTGGCCGCGCGCCCGGCGCACCATCCTGGTTTCCGACTTCGTGTCGTTCCTCGCCGCCGCGGTGCTCTTCGTGGTCACCGTCGGCAAGGTCCAGGGCTTCGCGTTCACGCTGGGTCTCACCACCCTGCTCGACGTGGTCGTGGTGTTCCTCTTCACCAAGCCGGTCATGACGCTGATGGCCCGTACGAAGTTCTTCGCCAGCGGTCACCCGTGGTCCGGCCTGGACCCGAAGCGGCTCGGCGCCAAGCCGCCGCTGCGCCGCTCGCGCCGTGTCAACGCCCCCACTGACCCGAAGGAGGCGTGAGATGTCGCGACTCGGCACTCTCGGCGCCCGTCTCTACCGAGGCGAGGTCGGCTACGACTTCATCGGCAAGCGCAAGATCTGGTACGGGATCTCGATCCTGATCACCATCACGGCCATCGTCGGCCTGGCGGTCAGCGGCCTGAACATGGGCATCGAGTTCAAGGGCGGCGCGGTCTTCACCACTCCGAAGACCAGCGTCACCGTCGCCAAGGCGGAGGACCTGGCCACGGAGGCCTCCGGCCACCAGGCGATTGTCCAGAAGCTCGGCAACGGTGGTCTGCGCATCCAGATCACCGAGGTCGACACCGCGAAGTCCGACGAGATCAAGAACACGCTCTCCAAGGACCTCGACGTTCCCGCGGAGAAGATCGCCGCAGACCTGGTCGGCCCCAGCTGGGGTGAGCAGATCGCCAACAAGGCCTGGACCGGCCTCGGTATCTTCATGGTCCTCGTGGTGATCTACCTGGCCATCGCCTTCGAATGGCGCATGGCCATCGCGGCCCTCGTCGCGCTGATCCACGACATCACCATCACGGTCGGTGTCTACGCCCTGGTCGGCTTCGAGGTCACCCCGGGCACCGTGATCGGTCTGCTGACCATCCTCGGTTACTCCCTCTACGACACGGTCGTCGTCTTCGACAGCCTCAAGGAGGGCACGCAGGAGATCACCAAGCAGACCCGGTGGACGTACAGCGAAATCGCCAACCGCTCCATCAACGGCACGCTGGTCCGCTCCATCAACACCACCGTGGTGGCCCTGCTGCCGGTCGCCGGTCTGCTGTTCATCGGTGGCGGCGTCCTCGGCGCCGGCATGCTGAACGACATCTCCCTGGCGCTCTTCGTCGGCCTCGCCGCCGGTGCGTACTCCTCGATCTTCATCGCCACGCCGCTCGTCGCCGACCTCAAGGAACGCGACCCGCAGATGCAGGCTCTGAAGAAGCGGATCCTCGCCAAGCGCGCGGCTGCCGCCGCCAAGGGCGAGTCCGCCGAGGACGAGCAGTCGGACGGCGACCACCCGCAGGACGCCGCACCCGCCGCCGCGGTCGTCGGCCAGCGCCAGCAGCCCCCCAAGGGCCACGGCCGGACCCCGGGGAATCGTCGATGACCAGCACCACCGAGGGCACCCGCGAGCTCCTGCTCAGCCGGATCCGCGACGTCAAGGACTACCCGAAGCCGGGCGTGCTGTTCAAGGACATCACCCCGCTGCTCGCGGACCCGCTCGCGTTCGCAGCCCTCACCGAATCCCTCGCGGAGCTGTGCGTACAGCACGGCGCCACGAAAATCGTCGGCCTCGAGGCGCGCGGCTTCATCCTGGCCGCCCCGGTCGCGGTCCGGGCCGGTCTCGGCTTCGTACCCGTCCGCAAGGCGGGGAAGCTGCCCGGAGCCACGCTCAGCCAGGCCTACGAGCTGGAGTACGGCACCGCCGAGATCGAGATCCACGCGGAGGACCTGTCCACCGACGACCGGATCATGGTCATCGACGACATCCTCGCGACCGGTGGCACCGCCGAGGCCTCGCTGGAGCTGATCCGGCGGGCCGGTGCCGAGGTCGCGGGCGTCGCGGTCCTCATGGAGCTCGGCTTCCTGCCCGGACGGGCCCGACTGGAGCAGGGGCTGCGAGGCGCTCCGCTGGAGGTTCTGATCACGGTCTGAGCAGTACCGACCGTATGTGGCAACGGCATATGCGAGCAGGACGGGCACCCGGGAACAAGCGGGTGCCCGTTCCGCGTTGTCAGGAGTCTCACGGTCCCCGGGGGAGGACCGGCCGCAGGGTCGATACGATGGCCTCTCCGGGTACCCGGATCCGCACGAGGAGCGCTCTTGCCAGACGAGGCCCAGCCAGTCGCCGCCCCGCAGCCCGACAAGCCCGCGGCGGCCCCAGCCACGCCCGGGAAGACGCAGCCCGCGGACAAGCCGAAGCCCCCGGCCCCCGAGCCCGGCAAGGGCCCGGACCGGGCGAGTGCTCCGGCGCCCGGGGCCGCGCCCGCTTCACCCGCACAGCCGGCCGCACCCGCCTCCCCGGCCGCGTCCGCCCCGAAGCCTCCCGCGAAGCCCGCGGCCAGGCCGGTGCCGTCGGCCGCCCCCACGACCCGCTCCGGCGGCTCGTCCAACCGGGTGAGGGCCAGGCTGGCCCGGCTCGGCGTGCAGCGCTCCAGCCCGTACAACCCGGTGCTCGAACCGCTGCTGCGCATCGTCCGCGGCAACGACCCCAAGATCGAGACGGCCACGCTGCGCCAGATCGAGCGCGCCTACCAGGTCGCCGAGCGCTGGCACCGCGGCCAGAAGCGCAAGAGCGGCGACCCGTACATCACGCATCCGCTCGCCGTCACGACGATCCTCGCCGAGCTGGGCATGGACCCGGCCACGCTGATGGCCGGACTGCTGCACGACACGGTCGAGGACACCGAGTACGGCCTGGACACCCTGCGCCGCGACTTCGGCGACCAGGTCGCCCTGCTCGTCGACGGCGTCACCAAGCTGGACAAGGTCAAGTTCGGCGAGGCCGCCCAGGCCGAGACCGTACGCAAGATGGTCGTCGCCATGGCCAAGGACCCCCGGGTCCTCGTCATCAAGCTCGCCGACCGGCTGCACAACATGCGCACCATGCGCTACCTCAAGCGGGAGAAGCAGGAGAAGAAGGCCCGCGAGACCCTTGAGATCTACGCCCCGCTGGCACACCGCCTGGGCATGAACACCATCAAGTGGGAGCTGGAGGACCTCGCCTTCGCGATCCTCTACCCCAAGATGTACGACGAGATCGTGCGTCTGGTCGCCGAGCGGGCCCCCAAGCGCGACGAATACCTCGCCATAGTGACCGACGAGGTCCAGGCCGACCTGCGCGCCGCCCGGATCAAGGCCACCGTCACGGGCCGGCCGAAGCACTACTACAGCGTCTACCAGAAGATGATCGTGCGGGGCCGGGACTTCGCCGAGATCTACGACCTGGTGGGCATCAGGGTCCTCGTCGACACCGTGCGCGACTGCTACGCGGCGCTCGGTACCGTCCACGCGCGATGGAATCCGGTCCCCGGCCGGTTCAAGGACTACATCGCGATGCCCAAGTTCAACATGTATCAGTCGCTGCACACCACGGTGATCGGTCCCAGCGGCAAGCCCGTCGAGCTGCAGATCCGCACCTTCGACATGCACCGCCGCGCCGAGTACGGCATCGCCGCGCACTGGAAGTACAAGCAGGAGGCCGTCGCGGGTGCCTCCAAGGTGCGTACCGACGTCCCCAAGAACACCGGCCGCGGCCAGGACACCGTCAACGACATGGCGTGGCTGCGCCAGCTCCTGGACTGGCAGAAGGAGACCGAGGACCCCAGCGAGTTCCTGGAGTCGCTGCGCTTCGACCTCTCCCGCAACGAGGTCTTCGTCTTCACGCCCAAGGGCGACGTCATAGCGCTGCCCGCGGGCGCGACCCCGGTCGACTTCGCGTACGCGGTGCATACGGAGGTCGGCCACCGGACCATAGGAGCACGGGTCAACGGGCGGCTCGTACCGCTCGAATCGACGCTCGACAACGGCGATCTGGTGGAGGTCTTCACCTCCAAGGCGGCCGGCGCCGGCCCCTCCCGGGACTGGCTGGGTTTCGTCAAGTCGCCCCGCGCCCGCAACAAGATCCGCGCCTGGTTCTCCAAGGAGCGCCGCGACGAGGCGATCGAGCAGGGCAAGGACGCCATCGCGCGGGCCATGCGCAAGCAGAACCTGCCGATCCAGCGCATCCTGACCGGCGACTCCCTGGTCACCCTCGCCCACGAGATGCGCTACCCCGACATCTCGTCGCTGTACGCGGCGATCGGCGAGGGACATGTCGCGGCCGCCGGAGTCGTGCAGAAGCTGGTCCAGGCGCTCGGCGGCGAGGACGAGGCCAACGAGGACATCGCGGAGAGCTCACCGCCCTCGCGCAGCCGCAACAAGCGCCGCTCCAACGCCGATCCGGGTGTGGTCGTCAAGGGCGTCGAGGACGTCTGGGTCAAACTGGCCCGCTGTTGCACGCCCGTCCCCGGCGACCCGATCATCGGCTTCGTCACCCGTGGCAGCGGCGTCTCCGTGCACCGCGCCGACTGCGTCAACGTCGACTCGCTCTCGCAGCAGCCGGAACGGATCCTGGAGGTCGAGTGGGCGCCGACCCAGTCCTCGGTCTTCCTGGTCGCCATCCAGGTCGAGGCCCTCGACCGGTCCCGGCTGCTCTCGGACGTCACCCGCGTCCTGTCCGACCAGCACGTCAACATCCTGTCGGCGGCCGTCCAGACCTCCCGGGACCGGGTGGCCACCTCACGCTTCACCTTCGAGATGGGCGACCCGAAGCACCTCGGCCACGTACTGAAGGCGGTCCGGGGCGTGGAGGGCGTCTACGACGTCTACCGGGTGACCTCGGCCCGCAGGCCGTAACGGCGTAACACGACCGCACACGAGGAAGGGGCTCCCGTACGTGACGTACGGGAGCCCCTTCCTCGTGGTGCGACTGTCAGCCGCCGAACTCCTCCAGGCCCTTGAGCGCCTGGTCCAGCAGCGCCTGCCGGCCCTCGAGCTCCTTGGCCAGCTTGTCGGCACGGGCGTTGTTGCCCGAGGCGCGGGCCGTGTCGATCTGCGTACGCAGCTTGTCCACGGCCGCCTGGAGCTGGCCGGTCAGACCCGCGGCGCGCGCACGCGCCTCAGGGTTCGTCCGCCGCCACTCCGACTCCTCGGCCTCCTGGAGCGCCCGCTCCACCGCGTGCATCCGCCCCTCGACCTTCGGGCGGGCGTCACGCGGAACGTGGCCGATGGCCTCCCAGCGCTCGTTGACGGCCCGGAACGCGGCCCTGGCCGCCTTCAGGTCCTTCACCGGCACCAGCTTCTCGGCCTCGACCGCGAGCTCCTCCTTGAGCTTGAGGTTCTCGCCCTGCTCCGCGTCCCGCTCGGCGAAGACCCCACTGCGGGCGGCGAAGAAGACGTCCTGAGCACCGCGGAAGCGGTTCCACAGATCGTCCTCGGCCTCGCGCTGGGCGCGGCCCGCCGCCTTCCACTCCGTCATCAGGTCGCGGTAGCGGGCGGCCGTGGCCCCCCAGTCGGTGGAACCGGAGAGCGATTCCGCCTCGACGACCAGCTTCTCCTTGGCCTTGCGGGCCTCCTCGCGCTGGGCGTCCAGCGATGCGAAGTGGGCCTTGCGGCGCTTGGAGAACGCCGAGCGGGCGTGCGAGAAGCGGTGCCACAGCTCGTCGTCGGACTTGCGGTCGAGCCGCGGCAGGCCCTTCCACGTGTCGACGAGCGCACGGAGCCGCTCGCCCGCGGAGCGCCACTGCTCGCTCTGCGCCAGCTCCTCGGCCTCGGCGACCAGGGCCTCCTTGGCGTGCTTCGCCTCGTCGGTCTGCTTCGCCTTCTGGGCCTTGCGCTCCTCGCGCCGCGAGTCGACCGTCGCGACGAGCGCGTCGAGCCGCTTGCGCAGCGCGTCGAGGTCACCGACGGCGTGATGCTCGTCCACCTGCAGACGCAGATGCTCGATGGCGGTCGTCGCGTCCTTCGCCGACAGATCGGTGGTCTTCACCCGCCGTTCGAGGAGGCCGATCTCGACCACAATGCCCTCGTACTTGCGCTCGAAGTAGGCCAGAGCCTCCTCGGGGGAACCCGCCTGCCACGATCCGACGACCTGCTCGCCGTCGGCTGTCCGCACGTACACGGTGCCGGTCTCATCGACACGGCCCCACGGGTCGCTGCTCACAGCGCCTCCTCCACCTGATGCCCGCGAGGGGGTTCGCCCCCCTGGCATCGTCCACAGTTTCCTGGGGCGGGCAGCGCCCGCCCTGCACAACGCCAATCTAGGCGACCGGCCGCCCGGCTGTCCGCACTCAGCGCGGCCGAAAAAAATCCGGCCCGCGCCAGGGCCCCTCGTTCGGATCGTGCGGGGCCCGTGTGCCCCGGTGCCTGATACCGGCCCGATCCGAACGAGAGACCCCGGTCGCCACCGGCCGGTCCGGTCCGGCCGCCCCGAGCCGGTCACGACTTGTCGACAGCGGCCTTCGAGATCTTCACGGCCTTCTTCGGCGCACCGTCGGGCGCACCGCCGGCCGCGCCCGCCGCGCCGATGTCCTTGACGGCCTTCAGCGAGGCGTCGTCCATGGTGCCGAACGGGGTGTAGGTGGGCGGCAGTTTGCTGTCCTTGTACACCAGGAAGAACTGGCTGCCACCGGTGTGCGCCTGGCCGGTGTTCGCCATCGCCACCGTGCCCGCCGGATAGGTCACCTTGCCGTCCTTGCCCGCCTTGCCCAGCGCGGTCAGGTTCTCGTCCGGGATCGTGTAGCCGGGACCGCCCGTGCCGTTGCCCTTGGGATCGCCGCACTGCAGGACGAAGATGCCCTGCGTGGTCAGCCGGTGACACTTGGTGCCGTCGAAGAAGCCCTTGTCGGCCAGTGACTTGAAGGAGTTCGTGGTGTGCGGGGTCTTCGCCGCGTCCATCGTGAACGCGATGTCGCCCTGGCTCGTACTGAGCGACATCTTGTACCCGGCCTTCTTGTCGATCTTCATCGCGGGCTCGGGCGCCTTGCTCTCGCTCGGCGACGGCGACGCGGGGTCCGACGGGGTCGAACTGGCGGCGGCGTCCGCCGTGTCCTTCTTGTCGTCGCCGTCGAGGGCGAGGTAGGAGCCCACACCCACGACCGCCACCACGGCCACCGCGGACGCGATGACGACCGTCAGCCGCCTCGTCCTGCGGCGGGCCTCCTCCCGGCGCTGCTGCTGCCGCTCGAACTTCTCCCTGGCGAGCTGCCGCCGCCGCTGATCGCTGCTGACCACCGGGTGATCTCCTTGATAGGTCGTGTGATGGGGCCTTGGCTGCCCCGTACCGTATATGGGTTAGCTGTGGAATGAGGAGCGCCGGTAGGCTCTGAACTGCCGCGACCTTCTCAGTCGCAATCCGCCGTCGGACGACCATTAAGGACGATCGTGCTCATTGCCGGGTTCCCCGCAGGGGCCTGGGGGACCAACTGTTATCTGGTCGCCCCGGCCGCAGGCGAGGAGTGCGTGATCATCGACCCGGGCCACCAGGCCGCGGCCGGAGTCGAGGAAGCACTGGAGAAGCATCGGCTGAAGCCCGTCGCCGTCGTACTGACCCACGGCCACATCGACCATGTCGCCTCGGTCGTCCCGGTGTGCGGCGCGCACGACGTCCCCGCCTGGATCCACCCGGAGGACCGGTACATGATGAGCGACCCGGAGAAGGCCCTCGGCCGCTCCATCGGGATGCCGCTCATGGGCGAGCTGACGATCGGGGAGCCGGACGACGTCAAGGAGCTGAGCGACGGCGCCCGGCTGGAGCTGGCCGGTCTGGAGTTCGGTGTCGCGCATGCGCCCGGCCATACCAAGGGGTCGGTGACGTTCAGGATGCCCGAGGCCGCGGATGTTCCGCAGATCCTCTTCTCGGGCGACCTGCTCTTCGCCGGCTCCGTCGGACGCACCGACCTGCCCGGTGGCGACCACGCCGAGCTGCTTGAGTCGCTGGCCCGTGTGTGCCTGCCGCTCGACGACTCGACCGTGGTGCTGTCCGGCCACGGCCCCCAGACGACCATCGGCCGCGAGCGCGCCTCGAATCCGTATCTGCACGGTATGGACGCGCCCCGACGAGGAATGTGACGAGAGACATCCCGTGAGCACTTTCAAGGCCCCCAAGGGCACGTACGACCTGACCCCGCCCGACTCCGCCAAGTACCTCGCGGTGCGCGAGGCCATCTCCGCCCCCCTGAAGAACTCCGGCTACGGCTACATCGAGACACCCGGCTTCGAGGACGTCGCCCTCTTCTCGCGCGGAGTCGGTGAGTCCACCGACATCGTGACCAAGGAGATGTACACCCTCACCACCAAGGGCGGCTCCCAGCTGGCACTGCGCCCCGAGGGCACCGCTTCCGTGCTCCGCGCCGCACTGGAGGCCAACCTCCACAAGCTCGGCAACCTGCCCGTGAAGCTCTGGTACTCCGGCTCGTACTACCGCTACGAGCGCCCGCAGAAGGGCCGCTACCGCCACTTCTCGCAGGTCGGTGCCGAGGCGATCGGGGCCGAGGACCCGGCGCTGGACGCCGAGTTGATCATCCTGGCCGACCAGGCGTACCGCGCGCTGGGCCTGCGGAACTTCCGCATCCTGCTCAACTCGCTGGGCGACAAGGAGTGCCGCCCCGTCTACCGGGACGCGCTCCAGGGCTTCCTGCGCGAGCTCGACCTGGACGAGGAGACCCGCCGCCGCATCGAGATCAACCCGCTCCGGGTTCTCGACGACAAGCGGCCCGAGGTGCAGAAGCAGCTGACCGGCGCCCCGGTGCTGCGCGACTATCTCTGCGACGCCTGCAAGGCGTACCACGAGGAGGTGCGCGACCTGCTCTCCGCGGCAGGTGTGGTGTACGAGGACGACGAGAAGCTCGTCCGCGGCCTCGACTACTACACCCGCACCACCTTCGAGTTCGTCCACGACGGGCTCGGCTCGCAGTCCGCGGTGGGCGGCGGCGGCCGCTACGACGGCCTGTCCGAGATGATCGGCGGACCGGCGCTCCCGTCGGTCGGCTGGGCGCTCGGCGTGGACCGTACGGTGCTCGCGCTGGAGGCGGAGGGCATCGAGCTCGAACTGCCCGCGGCCACCAGCGTCTTCGCGGTGCCGCTCGGCGAGGAGGCCCGCCGGGTGCTCTTCGGCATCGTCACGCAGCTGCGCCGCGAGGGCGTGGCGGCGGACTTCGCGTATGGGAACCGGGGCCTCAAGGGCGCGATGAAGAGCGCGAACCGTTCGGGAGCCCGCTTCACCGTCGTCGCGGGCGAGCGGGACCTGGCCGAGGGCGTCGTCCAGCTCAAGGACATGGAGTCCGGCGAGCAGACGCCCGTTCCCCTGACCGATGTGGCCGAGGCGATCCGCGAGCGCCTGGCCTAGGGCGTCCGGGGCGGCCGGCGGGCGGAATCCCGTCCCGCCGGTCGCCCTGGGGCGCGCGCATCCCGGTCAGCCCTCGCGCCGGTCCTTCCGCCTGGTCGACATGATGCCCGCGGCGAGCATCGCGGCTACGTACAGCTGGGACGCCGTGATGCCCGCGCCCTTCACGTCGTCGCTGAAGATCGACGCGAACAGCGCCAGGAACACCACGGGGAACGCGAAGGTGAAGACGACCTGTTCGCGCCGGCGGAAGAACTGCCTGAGTTCCAGGGCGCCGCGCCGCAGGCCGATGCTCCAGGCCCCCGGCAGCGAGGCCGGCCCGTTCGTGTCCGCCGGCCGCCGGGGCGTGTGCGCGGTCATCGGGCCCGATCCTGTCCGGTGAGCCGGAGACAGACGTCCTCCAGCGTCGGGCGGCTGACCCGCAGCCCGGGTATCTCGCCGTCGAAACGGCCGATCAGGCCGGCGACGGTACGGGTCGGGCGGTCGTGCGTTCCGAGCGCGGGGTGCCGTCCGGCTCCGTCCGCTCGACGGTGGTGTGGGTGCCGAACCGCTCGCGCAGGGCGGCGGGTTCGTCCTCGGCGACCACCTGCCCCGCGGAGATGACGGTGAGCCGGCCGGTCGGCGCCTCGGCCTCCTCCAGATAGTGCGTCGTGAGTACGATCGTCGTGCCCTCCCGGGCCAGGAGCCGGATCAACTCCCGGAAGCGGCGGCGGACCCCCCGGGGCGAAACCGGTGGTGGGCCCGTCCAGCAGCAGGAGTTCGGGGGAGCCGATCACGCCGAGCGCCACATCGAGACGGCGCCGCCGGCCGCCGGAGGGTTCCTTGATGCGGGCGCCGGCCTTCTGCTCCGGACCGACGAGAGCGATGACGTCCTCGCAGTCGCGCGGCCTCGGGCAGTAGCGGGCGAAGTGCGCCACCGTCTCGCGCGCCGTCAACTCGGCGGGGCGCGGATTCATCCTGCCGGACGATGCCGACCCGGGAACGCCAACGGCGGCCGGCGCGGGCCGGGTCGACGCCGAGCACCGAAACGGTCCCCTCGTCGCGGCTGCGACGACGGTGCAGGATCTCCACGGTCGTGCTCTTCCCCGCCCCGTTCGGCCCGAGGATCCCGAACACCTCGCCCTGCCGGATCCCCAGGTCCAGACCGTCGACGGCGGTGAGTTCGCCGTAACGTTTCCTGAGGCCGCGTACTTCCACCGCGAGTTCGGCCATGGTGCCGAGCTTCCCCCGGACCCCTGAGTACCGTGCCGGTCGTGCGCAGACCTTTGAGTACACCTTTATGTCCATCGAACAGAGGATCGGCGCCGTGGTGCGGCACAATGACCGTGCCCAGCAGGCCACTCACTGATGGAACGGCGATATGACGACTGCAGCGGTTGACCATCCCTCCTCCGAACAGGACGAGGACGGCGGGAAGAGGACCATCGGCGGCAGTCGGGCGCTCGCACTGCTGCTGGTGATCACCGGCGCTGCCGGACTCCTTGCCGCCTGGGTCATCACGATCGACAAGTTCAAGCTGCTGGAGGACCCCAACTTCACACCGGGGTGCAGCCTCAACCCGGTTGTCGCGTGCGGCAACATCATGAAGAGCGAGCAGGCGGCCGCCTTCGGCTTCCCGAACCCGATGCTCGGCATGGCGACCTACCCCGTGATCATCGGCATCGGGCTGGCGCTGCTCGCGGGCGCCCGCTTCCGCAGCTGGTACTGGCTCGGGATGAACGCCGGCGCGCTGTTCGGCGTCGGCTTCTGCACCTGGCTCCAGTACCAGTCGCTCTACAACATCAACTCGCTCTGCCTCTGGTGCTGCCTGGCCTGGGTCGCCACGATCTTCATGTTCTGCTACATCACCACGCACAACATCGAGCACCGGATCATTCCCGCGCCGAACTGGCTGCGCAACGGCCTGACGGAGTTCCACTGGGTGCCGCCGGTCCTGTGGGTCGGCATCATCGGCATGTTGATCCTGACCCGCTGGTGGGACTTCTGGACCAGCTGACCGGCCCGCTCATCCCTCCCGGGCGACCGGCCCGGTGGGGATGTCAGTGCCGTGACATAGGCTTCAAAACGTGGAGCCCGACCTCTTTACCGCAGCAGCCGAAGACCGCCAGGAGAAGGACCCGTCCAGCAGCCCACTGGCTGTCCGGATGCGCCCCCGCACCCTCGACGAGGTCGTCGGCCAGCAGCATCTGCTCAAGCCGGGCTCGCCGCTGCGCCGCCTCGTGGGCGAGGGGAACGGCGGGCCGGCGGGCCCGTCCTCGGTGATCCTCTGGGGTCCGCCCGGCATCGGGAAGACGACTCTGGCGTACGTGGTCAGCAAGGCCACCAACAAGCGCTTCGTCGAGCTCTCCGCGATCACCGCGGGCGTCAAGGAGGTGCGCGCAGTCATCGAGGGAGCCCGCCGCGCCACCGGCGGCTACGGCAAGGAGACCGTCCTCTTCCTCGACGAGATCCACCGCTTCTCCAAGGCGCAGCAGGACTCCCTGCTCCCGGCCGTGGAGAACCGCTGGGTGACGCTGATCGCGGCGACCACCGAGAATCCGTATTTCTCGATCATCTCGCCCTTGCTGTCCCGCTCGCTGCTGCTCACCCTGGAATCGCTCACCGACGACGATCTGCGCGGGCTGCTCGGGCGCGCGCTGGCCGACGAGCGCGGGCTCGGCGGCGCGGTGACGCTGCCGGAGGAGGCCGAGGCGCATCTGCTGCGGATCGCGGGCGGCGACGCCCGCCGGGCGCTGACGGCGCTGGAGGCCGCGGCCGGTGCCGCGCTGTCCAAGCAGGAGAAGGAGATCAGCCTCCTGACCCTGGAGGAGACGGTCGACCGCGCGGCCGTCAAGTACGACCGGGACGGCGACCAGCACTACGACGTGACGAGCGCGCTCATCAAGTCGATCCGCGGCTCCGACGTGGATGCCGCGCTGCACTACCTGGCCCGGATGATCGAGGCGGGGGAGGACCCCCGGTTCATCGCCAGGCGGCTGATGATCTCGGCCAGCGAGGACATCGGTCTCGCCGACCCCACGGCGCTGCCCACCGCCGTCGCGGCCGCCCAGGCGGTCGCCATGATCGGTTTCCCGGAGGCGGCGCTCACCCTCAGCCATGCCACGATCGCGCTGGCCCTCGCCCCCAAGTCCAACGCGGCGACGCTGGCGATCTCCGCCGCCCAGGAGGACGTGCGCAGGGGTCTCGCGGGCCCTGTTCCGGCCCATCTGCGCGACGGTCACTACAAGGGCGCCGCCAAGCTGGGCCATGCCCAGGGCTATGTGTATCCGCACGATGTCCCCGGCGGCATCGCCACCCAGCAGTACGCCCCGGACGCCGTGCGCGACAAGCACTACTACCAGCCCACGCGCTACGGCGCGGAGGCGCGCTACGCGGATGTGGTGGAGCGGGTCCGCGAGCGGCTCGGCCGCACCGCCGGTGACGGCACCGGCCCGTCCGCGGGCTGAGGGAGCGCGGGGCAGCGCTCCCGTTCAGCGCGCCGCCGCCTCGAAGAGCGTGTACATCGCGTCGCGCAGTTCATTGACGTCCCGCACCGGAGCGGGGAATTCGAAGCGGGCGTCGTAGCACTGCCCCCGGTCCTCGCGCAGACGCAGACGCAGCCCGTGCCGGTCCAGCGCGAGCGGCACGACGGAAGGCAGATGGGCGGCGCAGCGGCCCTCCGCCCGCCCGCCCAGCAGCCCGCACAGCGTCGCCAACTGCTCGCCGTGCGCCGCGTGCAGATGCTGCAGCAGCTCCGCCTCGTGTCCGATCAGCGGATCGGGTGCCGCGTCCCGGAGTTCCTCCGGTTCCACCTCCTGCGCGCCCCACAGATCGTCGACGTACGCCTCGCCCGTCTCCAGCCGGAGCGTCATCCGGCCGGGCCCCGACATGCCGGGTACGGTGGTGAGCCGGCCCGAGACCCACGCCCGGCCGCGGATGCGGTGCGGGACGGAGACCGGGGCGACGTCCGTGATCTCCAGCACAGCCGTCAGTTCGTCGTCCTCGGCGTGCGTCGCGGCCCGTACGGCCGGGGAATCAGCGGGGAGTTCGAGGAACAGGTCCCCGTCGGGCCCCACGCATCTGGTCAGCGGCATCACCTGGTCCGAGCCGGCCACGTCCAGCCCGGGGATGAGCAGCACCGCCGAACAGGTACTCTGTACGAGAGTTCGTGTGCGCTCGGCTGCTGACGGCATCCGAGTGTTTTCAAGCCCGCCGGGACGCGGCTGACCACGATCTGATCGGTCCTCCGTCGTATCGGCACCCCGAGGGGTGTCGACGCTGTCAGTGCTGTCCGTGATGTGACTGGTGTTCCCCGGGCGAGACATGCGATCTCCTCAAGTAAGGTGAGCCTAACCTAACCTACAACGGAGGTCTGGAGAACGTGCCTAACCAGTCGCGTCCCAAGGTCAAGAAGAGCCGCGCGCTCGGCATCGCGCTGACGCCGAAGGCCGTCAAGTACTTCGAGGCCCGCCCCTACCCGCCGGGCGAGCACGGCCGTGGCCGCAAGCAGAACTCGGACTACAAGGTCCGTCTGCTGGAGAAGCAGCGTCTGCGTGCCCAGTACGACATCAGCGAGCGCCAGATGGCGCGTGCCTACGACCGCGCCAAGAAGGCCGAGGGCAAGACGGGCGAGGCGCTCGTCGTCGAGCTCGAGCGCCGTCTCGACGCGCTGGTCCTGCGTTCGGGCATCGCCCGCACCATCTACCAGGCCCGCCAGATGGTCGTGCACGGTCACATCGAGGTCGACGGCCGCAAGGTCGACAAGCCGTCCTTCCGTGTCCGTCCCGACAACATCGTGATGGTCCGCGAGCGCAGCCGCGACAAGCACCCCTTCCAGGTGGCCCGCGAGGGTGGTTACGCCCCCGACGGCGAGACCCCGCGCTACCTGCAGGTGAACCTGAAGGCCCTGGCCTTCCGCCTTGACCGGGACCCGAACCGCAAGGAAATCCCCGTGATCTGCGACGAGCAGCTCGTCGTCGAGTACTACGCCCGCTGATCCAGGCGTAGCCGCTCTCACCAGCGCTCTGGCCCGCCCCTCCCGGATGTACGGGAGGCGGCGGGCCTCCGCGTTCTCCCGGGGCCCGCCGGCGTCCCGGGCAGCCGTGCCGGAGTCTCCGGGCGGTCCGCGGGGCCGCTCGCCAGAGCCCTGGCCACCGCCGCGTCCGGATCCAGCTCTCCGCCCGCGCGCAGCCCCGATTCGTAGCGGACGTCGCCCAGCTCGCGGCGGGCCAGCTCCTCGCAGCGGATCCGGGGCTGCCCGTAGTGCGCCGATCCGAACAGCGGCAGTCCCACCGACGGCCAGATCCGGTCGGCGGCCCCCTGGAGCACCGCCGCCTCCGCCGCATCGCCCTCGACGGCCGTGATCAGCGCCAGCAGCTCCAGGGCGAGCACCGAGCCGAGCAGATCGTGGAAGGTGTGGCTGATCGCCAGCGACTGCCCGAGCAGTTCCCGGGCCCGGTCCGGCCGGCCGCGCTGCGATGCCGCGAAGGCCAGCACGTACAGCGCGTACGACAGGGTCCACCGCTCCCCGTGGTCCTCGCAGATCTCCTTCACCTCTTCGCAGATCGCGGCCGCCCCGTCCAGATCCCCGTGGAATCCGACCGCCATCGCGAGCTCGACCTGGGCCATCAGGACATTGCTGTTCAGCTCGCCGAGCTCCCGGTAGCGGCGCAGCGCGTCGTCCAGCAGCTCCTGGGCCCTGGCCATGTCGTCGGTGACGAGCGCCAGACATCCCATCCGGTGCACCGCGTACGCGAGCGCCGTGGAGTCGTCGGCCCGGTCCGCCTCGTCCCGGCACTCCTGCAGCGCGGAGACCGCGCCGACCGGGTCGCCCTGGAGCACCGCCACGTACCCGAGCACCCACAGCGCCTTCAGCCGCGAGGAGTCGTACGGGGTGTCCTCCTCCAGCACATGGTCCAGCCAGTGCCGGCCTTCCGAGAGCCGCCCGCAGCCCACCCAGAGGAACCACAGGGTGCCCGCCAGATACTGCGCGAGATGGGCCTCGCCCGGAATCTCCAGCGAACTCTCCATCGCCCGCCGCAGATTCGGCAGCTCGCTCTCGACCCGGGCGGCCACCTCGCGCTGCCGCGGGCTGAACCAGTCGAGCTCGCACCAGGTCGCGAGCCCCAGGAACCAGTCCCGGTGGCGGCGCCGCAGCCGGTCCGTGTCATCGGTGGCCGCCAGCCACTCGGCGCCGTACTCCCGCACCGTGTCCAGCATCCGGTAGCGGGTGCCCTGTGCCGAGTCCTCGCGCAGCACGACGGACTGCGCCAGCAGCCCGGAGAGCACATCGAGCACCGAATCGGCCGGCAGATCGGCGCCGCTGCAGATGTATTCGACGGCCTCCAGGTCGAACTGCCCGGCGAACACCGAGAGCCGCGCCCAGAGCAGCCGCTGCTCCGGAGCGCAGAGTTCATGGCTCCAGCCGATGGCCGTACGGAGCGTCTGGTGGCGTGCCAGCGCGCTGCGGCTCGAACCGGTCAGCAGCCGGAAGCGGTCGTCCAGACGCTGCAGTACCTGGCCGGTGGACAGGGCGCGCAGCCGCCCGGCGGCCAGTTCCAGTGCGAGCGGGATTCCGTCCAGGCGGCGGCACAGCTCCAGGGCGGTCGAGCGGTTCTCGTCGGTCAGCCGGAAATCCGGCCGTACGGCGGCGGCCCGCTCCGCGAAGAGCAGCATCGCGTCCTCGTCCGTCATCGGCGCGAGCGGGTAGGTGAGTTCCCCGTCCAGTTCCAGCGGCAGTCGCCCGACGGCCAGCACCCGCAGCCCCGGGGCCCGGCGCAGCAGTTCCCGCACCAGTTCGGCGCAGGCGTCGACGAGGTGCTCGAAGCCGTCGACCACCAGCAGGAGCCGGCGCCCGGCCAGATGCTCGACGAGGGTCGTGCGCGGCGGTCTGCTGGTGTGGTCGGTGAGCCCCAGGGCGTCGACCAGGGCGTGTTCCAGCAGCTCGGGGTCGTGGATGTCGGAGAGCTCGGCCATCCGGACGCCGTCGCAGTACCGTTTCTCCAGAAGCGCGGCGAGCCGGGCGGCACAGCGGGTCTTGCCCACGCCACCCACTCCGACCATGGTGACGAGCCTGGACTCGTCCAGGAGTTGGGCGAGGCGGACGAGTTCGTTCTCCCGTCCCACGAATCTGTTCAGTTCCGCCGGGAGATTTCCGAGGGCGGTGGGGGCGCTCGGATCGTGGGGGGACGGAAAGGGGCGGTGGGGGCGTCGCAT
This sequence comes from Streptomyces sp. NPDC059832, assembly GCF_042731715.1. Classification (NCBI taxonomy): domain Bacteria; kingdom Bacillati; phylum Actinomycetota; class Actinomycetes; order Kitasatosporales; family Streptomycetaceae; genus Streptomyces; species Streptomyces sp. NPDC059832. The sequence continues at coordinate 372,032 of NZ_JBHWIY010000005.1, forward strand.
GAAACACGCAGAGTACTGGCACGAAAGCTCTCCGTACAATCTCCTTATGGGAACGCTCGTCTTTCCCGCCCGTAATGCGGTACGGGGCGCGACCACCGGCGCGATAGGCTCGGGGGACGACGATCGGCTGTTGCGACGGCCGTCGCCGGACCGAGCAGAGACAGACAGAGACAGTACAGAGACAGCGACAAGCTAGAGAGCGGTGCACTGTGTCCGGTGGAGAGGTGGCCGGGATCCTGGTGGCCGTCTTCTGGGCGATCCTGGTTTCGTTCCTCGCCGTCGTGCTGGTGAGGCTGGCCCAGACGCTCAGGGCGACCACCAAGCTCGTGGCGGACGTGACCGAGCAGGCGGTCCCGCTGCTCGCCGACGCCTCCGCCACCGTGCGTTCCGCGCAGACCCAGCTCGACAAGGTCGACGCGATCGCGACGGACGTCCAGGAAGTCACCTCGAACGCCTCCGCGCTCTCCACCACCGTCGCCTCGACCTTCGGTGGCCCGCTCGTCAAGGTCGCCGCGTTCGGCTACGGGGTGCGGCGGGCCATCGGCCGCAAGACCGATCCCGAACCGGAACCCGCCCGCCGTTCGGTGCTGGTCGGCCGCACCGTGCCGTCCGCGCGCGGCAGGAAGCGCAACGGCAGAAACCCCCGCGGACCGAAGGACTGACGCAGCCATGTTCCGCCGTACGTTCTGGTTCACCGCCGGTGCCGCCGCCGGTGTCTGGGCCACCGCCAAGGTCAACCGGAAGCTCAAGCAGCTCACTCCCGAGAGCCTTGCGGCGCAGGCCGCGGACAAGGCGATCGAGACGGGGCACAAGCTCAAGGACTTCGCGCTGGACGTCCGTGAGTCCATGGTCCGGCGCGAAGCCGAACTGGGCGAGGCGCTGGGCCTGGCAGCACCGGTCGACCGGGAACTGCCGGTCCGGCCGCACTTCGTCGTCGAGGCGTCCGAGCCCGTCGGGCCCGACAGGTCTCTTGAGACCGCCAAGTACCGCAAGCTCCCCTACACGTCGTACAACCGGAATGAGGACCACTGATGGAGTCGGCTGAAATTCGTCGCCGCTGGCTGAGCTTCTTCGAGGAGCGCGGTCACACCGTCGTCCCTTCGGCGTCGCTCATCGCGGACGACCCGACTCTGCTGCTCGTTCCCGCGGGCATGGTCCCCTTCAAGCCGTACTTCCTCGGCGAGGTCAAGCCGCCCGCCCCGCGCGTCACCAGCGTGCAGAAGTGTGTCCGTACGCCGGACATCGAAGAGGTCGGCAAGACCACCCGGCACGGCACGTTCTTCCAGATGTGCGGCAACTTCTCCTTCGGCGACTACTTCAAGGAAGGCGCCATCTCCTACGCCTGGGAGGCTCTGACGAGCTCCGTGGCGGACGGCGGCTTCGGCCTCGACCCCGAGCGGCTGTGGATCACGGTCTACCTCGACGACGACGAGGCCGAACAGATCTGGCGCGACAAGATCGGCGTACCGGCCGAGCGCATCCAGCGCCTGGGCAAGAAGGACAACTTCTGGTCCATGGGCGTCCCCGGCCCCTGCGGCCCCTGCTCCGAGATCAACTACGACCGCGGCCCCGAGTTCGGCGTCGAGGGCGGCCCGGCCGTCAACGACGAGCGGTACGTGGAGATCTGGAACCTGGTCTTCATGCAGTACGAGCGCGGCGCCGGTGACGGCAAGGAGGACTTCCCGATCCTCGGCGACCTGCCGTCGAAGAACATCGACACGGGTCTGGGCCTGGAACGCCTCGCCATGATCCTGCAGGGCGTACAGAACATGTACGAGACGGACACCCTGCGCGTCGTCATGGACAGGGCCACCGGGCTGACCGGCGTCCGGTACGGCACCGACCACGGTTCGGACGTCTCGCTCCGCGTGGTCGCCGACCACATCCGTACCTCCGTGATGCTCATCGGTGACGGCGTCACGCCGGGCAACGAGGGCCGCGGCTACGTCCTGCGCCGGATCATGCGCCGGGCCATCCGCAACATGCGGCTGCTGGGTGCCACCGGACCGGTCGTCAAGGACCTGGTCGACGTCGTGATCGAGACGATGGGGCAGCAGTACCCGGAGCTGATCACCGACCGCAAGCGCATCGAGACCGTCGCCCTCGCCGAGGAGGCCGCCTTCCTCAAGGCGCTCAAGGGCGGCACCAACATCCTCGACACCGCCGTCACCGAGACCAAGGCCGCCGGCGGCAAGGTCCTCGCCGGCGACAAGGCGTTCCTGCTCCACGACACCTGGGGCTTCCCGATCGACCTCACCCTGGAGATGGCCGCCGAACAGGGCCTCTCGGTGGACGAGGACGGCTTCCGCCGCCTGATGAAGGAGCAGCGGGAGCGCGCCAAGGCCGACGCCCGCGCCAAGAAGACCGGTCATGCCGACCTGTCCGCCTACCGCGAGGTCGCCGACAACTCCGGCGCCACCGACTTCACCGGCTACACCGCCACCGAGGGGGAGTCCACCATCGTCGGCCTCCTCGTCGACGGAGTGTCCTCCCCGGCTGCCTCCGAGGGCGACGAGGTCGAGGTCGTCCTCGACCGCACCCCGTTCTACGCCGAGGGCGGCGGCCAGATCGCCGACCAGGGCCGGATCAGGCTCGACACCGGCGCCGTCATCGAGGTCCGCGACGTCCAGAAGCCGGTCCCCGGCGTCCACGTCCACAAGGGCGTCGTCCAGGTCGGCGAGGTCACCGTCGGCGCTCCGGTCCTCGCCTCGATCGACGTCAAGCGCCGCCGCGCCATCGCCCGCGCCCACTCCGCCACGCACCTCACGCACCAGGCCCTGCGCGACGCGCTCGGCCCGACGGCCGCCCAGGCCGGTTCCGAGAACCAGCCCGGCCGCTTCCGCTTCGACTTCGGCTCGCCGAACGCCGTCCCCGGCTCGGTCATGACCGATGTCGAGCAGAAGATCAACGACGTGCTCTCGCGCGAACTCGACGTCCAGGCCGAGGTCATGTCGATCGACGAGGCCAAGAAGCAGGGCGCCATCGCCGAGTTCGGCGAGAAGTACGGCGAGCGGGTCCGGGTCGTCACCATCGGCGACTTCTCCAAGGAGCTCTGCGGCGGTACGCACGTCCACAACACCGCCCAGCTCGGTCTGGTGAAGCTGCTCGGCGAGTCGTCCATCGGTTCCGGTGTGCGGCGTATCGAGGCCCTCGTCGGCGTCGACGCGTACAACTTCCTCGCCAAGGAGCACACGGTCGTCGCCCAGCTCCAGGAGCTGGTCAAGGGGCGTCCCGAGGAGCTCCCGGAGAAGATCGCCGGAATGCTCGGCAAGCTGAAGGACGCCGAGAAGGAGATCGAGAAGTTCCGCGCGGAGAAGGTCCTCCAGGCCGCCGCCGGACTGGTCGAGTCCGCCAAGGACGTACGCGGCGTCGCCCTGGTCACCGGCCAGGTCCCCGACGGCACGTCGGCCGACGACCTGCGCAAGCTCGTCCTCGACGTCCGCGGCCGCATCCAGGGCGGCCGGCCGGCCGTCGTGGCCCTGTTCACCACCGCCAACGGCCGCCCGCTGACCGTCATCGCCACCAACGAGTCCGCCCGCGAGCGCGGTCTCAAGGCCGGCGACCTGGTCCGGGCCGCGGCCAAGACCCTCGGCGGCGGTGGCGGCGGCAAGCCGGACGTCGCCCAGGGCGGCGGCCAGAACCCCGAGGCCATCGGCGCCGCGGTGGCCGCTGTCGAACACCTCGTCACCGAGACGGCGTGACGGCGGGAATGACGCAGATGCGCCGCGGTCGCCGTCTCGCGATCGATGTCGGGGACGCCCGGATCGGGGTCGCCTCGTGCGACCCCGACGGGATCCTCGCCACGCCGGTGGAGACCGTTCCGGGACGTGATGTCCCGGCGGCCCACCGGCGGCTCGGACAGATCGTCGAGGAGTACGAGCCGATCGAGATCATCATCGGCCTGCCGCGGTCCCTCGGCGGCGGTGAGGGACCCGCCGCCGCCAAGATCCGGGTCTTCGCGCAGGAGGTCGCCCGCGCGGTCGCGCCCATTCCGGTGCGGTTGGTGGACGAGAGGATGACCACAGTGACGGCCAGTCAAGGGCTGCGCGCTTCGGGCGTGAAGTCCAAGAAAGGCCGATCCGTCATCGACCAAGCTGCCGCTGTGGTGATCCTTCAGAACGCTCTGGAGTCCGAACGGGCGTCGGGCCGGGCCCCCGGCGAAGGCGTCGAAGTGGTTGGCTGATCGCGATACGGTAACGTTCCGCGCGATGCGGCGGTGTTTCGAACAAACACCGCACAGCAAAGAGACGGAATGTCGTCTCGCGGCTCTAGGGGATCGATGACTGAGTATGGCCGGGGCCCCGGCTCCGAACCGTGGCATCCCGAGGATCCCTTGTACGGGGAGCAGGGATGGGGAGGACAGCAGTCTGCCCACGGCCAGAGCCAGTACGGCGACCAGCAGCAGCCCTACCCGCACGATCCGTACGCGCAGCAGCAGCCGCAGCAGCACGACCCGTACGTTCAGCAGCAGCAGCAACAACAACAGCAGCCGCACGACCCGTACGCCCAGCAGCACTACCAGCAGCAGCCCGACTACGGAGTCCCGCAGGACCCGTACGCGCAGCAGCCCCAGCAACCGCAGCAGCCCCAGCAACCGCAGCAGCCCCAGCAGCCGCAGTACGACAACGGCGGCTGGGACACCGGGCAGCAGACCACCGCGATGCCGTACGACGCCCAGCCGGCCGACCCGTACGGCGGCGGGCAGGGCGGCTACGGCGAGACGCACGACTACTACGGCACGCCGGAGGCCTACCCGCCGCCGCAGCCCCCGGGCCGTCGTGAGGCCGCTCCCCAGCAGGCCCCGGCGGAGAGTCCGGACTGGGACCCGGAGGTCCAGCCGGAGGAGACCCACCCCTTCTTCACGGGTGCCGACGACCGTGACGACGACGGCGACGAGCACGACGACGATCCGCGTGAGTCACGTCGCGGCAGCCGTGGCGGCAACGAGCGCCGCGGCAAGGGCAAGAAGAAGAGCCGCAGCGGCTTCGCCTGCCTGGTCGTCTCGGTGGTCCTGGTCGGTGGCCTCGGCGGGGTGAGCTACTTCGGCTACACGTACTGGAAGGACAAGTTCGGCTCGGCGCCGGACTATGCGGGCAGTGGCTCGGGGTCGGTCGAGGTGGAGATCCCCAAGGGCGCCTTCGGCTACGACATCGGCAACATCCTGAAGAAGCAGGGCGTCGTCAAGAGCGTCGACGCGTTCGTCTCCGCGCAGAACGAGAACCCCAAGGGGAAGGCGATCCAGGCCGGGGTCTACCTCCTCCACGAGAAGATGTCCGCGGCCGAGGCCGTGAAGATGATGGTCGACCCGAAGAGCCAGAATCTTCTGGTGATTCCCGAGGGTTCCCGCGATGTCGCCATCTACGGGATGGTCGACAAGAAACTGGGCCTCAAAAAGGGAACGACCAAGGAAATCGCCACGTCCAAGAGGTCCGAGCTCGGTCTGCCCGGCTGGGCGGTCAACGGCAAGGACGTCAAGGACCCGCTGGAAGGGTTCCTCTACCCGGCCGCCTATCCGGTCACCAAGGAGACCAAGCCGGAGACCCTTCTGAAGAAGATGGTCTCCCGCGCCAACGAGGAATACGACAAGCTCGATCTTGAGGGAACGGCCAAGAAGTACAAGCTGGACGGCCCGTGGCAGGTGCTCACCGTCGCCAGCCTGGTCCAGGCGGAAGGCCTCACGCACGACGACTTCCGCAAGATGGCCGAAGTCGCCTACAACCGCTTGAAGCCCGACAACGTCGCCACGAATCGCAAGCTCCAATTCGACTCCGCGTTCAATTACCTCAAGAATCAGAGCAAGATCAAGATCGGGTCGAACGAGATCCTGACCAACCCGGACCCGTACAACACCTATTACCACCCGGGCCTTCCGCCGGGCCCGATCAGCAACCCGGGCGACGAAGCCCTGCGGGCCACGCTCAATCCCACCAGCGACGGGTGGATGTACTTCATCTCGCTCGACGGCAAGAAGACCCAGTTCACCAAGACGGCCGCGGAGCACGAGAAGCTCAACGACAAGTTCAAGGAACAGCATGGCCTCCAATGACGGGCGCCACCGGGCGGCCGTTCTGGGTTCGCCCATCACGCACTCGCTCTCCCCGGTGCTGCACCGGGCCGCGTACGCCGAACTCGGCCTCACCCACTGGACGTACGACCGGTTCGAGGTCGACGAGGCCGCGCTGCCCGGCTTCGTCGAGGGGCTCGACTCCACCTGGGCGGGGCTCTCGCTGACCATGCCGCTCAAGCGTGCGATCATTCCGCTGCTGGACTCCATCAGTGAGACCGCGTCGTCGGTGGAGGCCGTCAACACGGTCGTGCTCACCGAGGACGGCCGGCGGACCGGTGACAACACCGACATCCCCGGGATGATCGCCGCGCTGCGTGAACGCGGGGTGGAGAAGACCGAGTCCGCCGCCGTCCTCGGCGCCGGGGCGACCGCGTCATCGGCGCTCGCCGCGCTGTCCGAGATCTGCACCGGTCCGGTCACGGCATACGTCCGCAGCCGAGAACGGGGCCAGGAGATGCGCGGCTGGGGCGAACGCCTCGGCGTGGACGTCCGGATCGCCGACTGGGCGGAGGCCGAGCAGGCGCTGAGCGCCCCGCTGGTCGTCGCCACCACCCCGGCCGGCGCCACGGACGCCCTGGCCGCTGCCGTACCGGAGCGACCCGGCACCCTCTTCGATGTGCTGTACGAGCCCTGGCCCACCCGGCTTGCCGCCGCGTGGACGGCCCGAAGCGGCGCAGTCGTCGGAGGTCTCGACCTTCTGGTGCACCAGGCCGTCCTCCAGGTCGAGCAGATGACGGGCCGTGCGCCCGCGCCGCTCGCGGCCATGCGGCGGGCCGGGGAAGCGGCGCTCGCCGCCCGCTGAAACCCTCGCGCCCGCCGGTGCGATCCGTCCGTCTGCTGGACCGGCGACCGGTTCGGGCTGCCGGTCGTGGGAGGATCAGAGGTGGCGGGCCAGGGCCGCGCACCCGGTCGCGCCGTTGCAGTTCCAGGCGCGAGCATGAGGAGCACCGTTGAGCAGGTTGCGCTGGCTGACCGCGGGGGAGTCGCACGGCCCCGCACTCGTGGCGACGCTGGAGGGTCTTCCCGCCGGCGTCCCGATCACCACGGAGATGGTGGCGGACGCACTCGCCCGGCGGCGGCTCGGGTATGGCCGCGGTGCGCGGATGAAGTTCGAGAAGGACGAGGTCACCTTCCTCGGCGGGGTGCGGCACGGTCTCACCATGGGCTCCCCGGTCGCCGTGATGGTGGGCAACACCGAGTGGCCCAAGTGGGAGCAGGTCATGTCGGCCGACCCGGTCGACCCCGACGAGCTGGCCGCGCTGGCCCGCAACGCCCCGCTGACCCGCCCGAGGCCCGGCCACGCCGACCTCGCGGGCATGCAGAAGTACGGCTTCGACGAGGCCCGGCCGATCCTGGAGCGCGCCAGCGCCCGGGAGACGGCGGCCCGCGTCGCGCTCGGCGCCGTCGCCCGGTCGTACCTCAAGGAGACCGCCGGCATCGAGATCGTCAGCCATGTCGTCGAGCTGGCCGCGGCCAAGGCGCCCTACGGCGTCTACCCCACGCCCGCCGATGTCGAGAAGCTCGACGCCGACCCGGTGCGCTGCCTGGACGCCGACGCGAGCAAGGCGATGGTCGCGGAGATCGACCAGGCCCACAAGGACGGCGACACCCTCGGCGGCGTCGTCGAGGTGCTGGCGTACGGGGTGCCCGTCGGCCTGGGCTCGCACGTCCACTGGGACCGCCGGCTCGACGCCCGGCTCGCCGCGGCCCTGATGGGCATCCAGGCCATCAAGGGGGTCGAGGTCGGCGACGGCTTCGACCTGGCCCGGGTCCCCGGCTCCAAGGCGCACGACGAGATCCTGGTCACCGAGGACGGCATCAAGCGCGCCTCCGGTCGCTCCGGCGGCACCGAGGGCGGTCTGACCACCGGCGAGCTGCTGCGGGTCCGTGCCGCGATGAAGCCCATCGCCACCGTGCCGCGCGCCCTCGCCACCGTGGACGTCGTCACCGGCGAACCCGCCAAGGCCCACCACCAGCGCTCCGATGTCTGTGCCGTTCCGGCCGCCGGCATCGTGGCCGAGGCGATGGTCGCCCTGGTCCTGGCCGACGCCGTCGCGGAGAAGTTCGGCGGCGACAGCGTCGCCGAGACCCACCGCAACGTGCAGTCGTACCTCGACCACCTCCAGATCCGATGAGCGGCCCGCTGATCGTCCTCGTCGGCCCGATGGGCGTCGGCAAGTCCACGGTCGGTGAGCTGCTCGCCGACCGGCTCGGCACCACCTACCGGGACACCGACGCGGACGTCGTGGCCACGGCCGGCAAGCCGATCCCGGAGATCTTCTACGACGAGGGCGAGGAGCACTTCCGGGAGCTGGAGCGGCAGGCGGTGCACACCGCCGTCGCCGAACACACGGGCGTCCTCTCCCTCGGCGGCGGCGCCGTGCTCGACGACACGACCCGCGCCCTGCTCGCCGGCCACCGCGTCGTCTATCTCTCGATGGACGTCGAGGAGGCCGTGAAGCGGGTCGGGCTGAACACCGCCCGCCCGCTGCTCGCCGTCAACCCGCGCCGGCAGTGGCGCGAGCTGATGGACGCCCGCCGCCACCTGTACACCGAGGTGGCCCGGGTGAGCGTCGCCACCGACGAGCGCACCCCCGAAGAGGTCGCCCAGGCGGTCCTCGACGCACTGGAACTGCCGGAGCGCACGGGCGACCCCGTCACCTCCGGCCGGGAGAACACACGTATGTCAGAGCAGGGCCCCACCCGTATCCCGATCGCCGGCAGCGCCGGCACCGACCCGTACGAGGTGCTGGTCGGCCGGCAGCTGCTGGGCGAGCTGCCCGCGCTCATCGGCGACCGTGCCAAGCGCGTCGCGGTGCTGCACCCCGAGGCGCTCGCCGAGACCGGTGAGGCGGTCCGCCAGGACCTCGCCGGGCAGGGCTACGAGGCCATCGCGATCCAGCTGCCGAACGCCGAGGAGGCCAAGACCGTCGAGGTCGCGGCGTACTGCTGGAAGGCGCTCGGCCAGACCGGCTTCACCCGCACCGATGTGATCGTCGGCGTCGGTGGCGGAGCCACCACCGACGTGGCCGGATTCGTCGCGGCGAGCTGGCTGCGCGGAGTGCGCTGGATCGCCGTGCCGACGACCGTGCTCGGCATGGTCGACGCGGCCGTCGGCGGCAAGACCGGCATCAACACCGCCGAGGGCAAGAACCTCGTCGGCGCCTTCCACCCGCCGGCCGGGGTCCTCTGCGACCTCGCCGCACTGGACTCGCTGCCCGTGCACGACTACGTCAGCGGCATGGCCGAGGTCATCAAGGCCGGTTTCATCGCCGACCCGGCGATCCTCGACCTCGTCGAGGCGGACCCGGAAGGCGCCCGTACGCCCGCCGGACCGCACACCGCCGAGCTGATCGAACGCGCCATCAGGGTCAAGGCCGAGGTCGTCTCCAGCGACCTGAAGGAATCCGGACTGCGCGAGATCCTCAACTACGGCCACACCCTGGCCCACGCCATCGAGAAGAACGAGCGCTACAAGTGGCGGCACGGCGCGGCCGTCTCGGTGGGCATGGTCTTCGCCGCCGAGCTGGGCCGGCTGGCCGGACGCCTCGACGACGCCACCGCCGACCGGCACCGCGCCGTCCTGGAGTCCGTCGGACTGCCGCTCACCTACCGCGGAGACCAGTGGCCCAAGCTGCTGGAGAACATGAAGGTCGACAAGAAGTCCCGCGGCGACCTGCTGCGCTTCATCGTCCTCGACGGCCTCGGCAAGCCCACCGTCCTGGAAGGACCCGACCCGGCCGTGCTGCTCGCGGCCTACGGGGAGGTGTCGGCGTGACCCGCCGGGTGCTCGTCCTCAACGGCCCGAACCTCGGCCGGCTCGGCTCCCGCGAGCCGGACGTGTACGGTGCCACGTCCTACGCCGGACTCGTCGACGCCTGCCGGGCACTCGGCAAGGAGCTCGGCTTCGACGTCGACGTCCGCGAGACCAACGACGAGGGCGAACTGATCCGCTGGCTCCACGAGGCCGCGGACGGTTCAATTCCGGTCGTTCTCAACCCGGGCGCCTTCACCCACTACTCGTACGGGATGCGGGATGCGGCGGCCCAGCGCACCGCCCCGCTGATCGAGGTGCACATCTCGAACCCGTACGCGCGGGAGGAATTCCGCCACAACTCCGTGGTCGCACCGGTCGCCACGGGGACCGTGGCCGGATTCGGCATCGGCTCCTACCGCCTCGCCCTGCGCGCCCTCGCGGACGAGCTGACCGACTGACGGACCGGATTCCCCGGCCGGCCGGGCACCGTGGCGCGTCCCCGACCGTTGTCCCAGCGGCGGCCGGGGACGGTACGGTTGCCGTTCCACCAGCGCCAGTTGCCTGTACGAGACGGAGTGGCACCGGATGCAGCACGCAGTGGGGGCCCCGCTGCCGCCGCCCCAGGGCCCCGGAAACGGACCTGTCGGCTGGACGCACCAGGCCCAGCACCCCGGCCACCCCGGTCCGCCGGGGCCGCCGCCCACCACCCCTCCCACGCCGGGCGGGTGGAACGGGCCGGCCCCGCACCATGCTCCGGGGCCTCCCGCCAGGGAGACCACGGGACACGTCCGGCTGCCGCCCGGCGGCCCCGTCCCGCTGCCCGCGCCGGCCGCCGAGCCCGGGACCGGCAGCGCGACCCTCGCCGTCCTCCTGATCGGCCCCGCGGGCGCCGGCAAGACCACCGTGGCCAAGCTCTGGGCCAGCCGCCGCCGGGTGCCCACCGCCCATGTCAGCCTCGACGACGTCCGCGAATGGGTCTGCTCCGGTTTCGCCGACCCGCAGGCCGGATGGAACGACCACTCCGAGGCGCAGTACCGCCTCGCCCGCCGCACCTGCGGCTTCGCCGCCCGCAATTTCCTTGCCAACGGCATCTCCTGCATCCTCGACGACGCCGTCTTCCCCGACCGGCCGGTCGTCGGCCTCGGCGGCTGGAAGCGCCATGTCGGCCCCGGGCTCCTGCCCGTCGTCCTGCTGCCCGGCCTGGAGATCGTGCTGGAGCGCAACGCCGCCCGCAGCGGGAACCGCCGCCTCTCGGACGAGGAGGTCGCCCGGATCCACGGCAGGATGGCCGGCTGGTACGGCTCCGGACTGCCGATCATCGACAACTCGACGTACGACGTGGAGACCACCGCCCGCGTCCTGGACGACATACTCGCCCGCTCCATAGCCAGCCCCCCGGCCTGGTGAACCGCCACCGGGCGGTGCTCCGGCCCGGCGACGGGACCGGCGGCCGCCCCCCGGTCGGATGCGCTGACCGAGCAGGCCCGTGCAACCGCTCGTAGGCTCGTGACATGTCAGAGGTGTACGCCGTCCGCCGCGGGCTGCTCCGCGACCGGTGCGCCGCCGTCGGATCCGCGGCAGCCCTGGTCTCCCGCCCCGCCAATGTCCGCTATCTCGCGGGCGGGGCGCCCCCGGGGGCCGTGCTGCTGCTCGGACCCGGTGGTGACGTCCTGCTCTCCCCCCGTGCCCCGAGCGGCGATCCCGCCGACGGGCGCACCGACGACCGGCTGCGGGTGTCCCTGCTGCCGGTCTCCGACGGCGATCCGGTGGTCGCGGCCGCCGATCTGGCCACCTCCTCGGGCGCGGAGTCCCTCGCCGTCGAGGAGCACCATCTGACGGTCTCCCGTCACCGGGCCATGGGCTCGGTGGCCCCGCGGCTCCGGCTGGCCGATCTCGGTGCCACCGTCGAACAGCTGCGGGTGGTCAAGGACGAGGAGGAGATCGCCTGTCTCCGGATCGCCGCCGAGATCACCGACCAGGCCCTGGGCGAACTCCTCGAATCCATCCTGGTGGGCCGCACCGAACGGCATCTCGCCCTGGAGCTGGAGCGCCGTCTGGTGGACCACGGCGCCGACGGCCCCGCCTTCGCCACCTCCGTCGCCACCGGACCGAACTCCGGCCAGGGCCGCCACCGCCCCTCGGACCGCAGGGTCGAGGAGGGAGATTTTCTCTCCGTCTGCCTGGGCGCGAACTATCGCGGCTACCGCTGCGAGATCGGCCGTACGTTCGTCATCGGGACGACGCCCGCCGACTGGCAGATCGAGCTCTACGACCTGGTTTTCGCCGCTCAGCGGGCCGGGCGCGAGGCCCTGGTGCCGGGCGCCGCCTACCGCGACGTGGACCGCGCGGCCCGGTATCTCCTGGACTCCGCGGGGCACGGCGGGGGCCTGGCACCCTGGACCGGGCACGGGGTGGGACTGGAAATCGACGAGGACCCGCAGTTGGCACCTGCGGCCATGGGTAAACTGGACGCTTGTGTGCCGGTCACCGTCGAACCGGGGGTCCACCTCCCGGGCCGGGGCGGGGTCCGGATCGATGACACGCTCGTCGTGCGCCCCGAGGCGGACGGCGGACCCGAGCTACTCACCATTACGACCAAGGAGCTGCTCGCGCTCTAGCGCGCATCCTCGGTCGTTCCACCAGCTTCAGTCCAGGAGATTCCGCAACCGTGGCTTCCACGAACGACCTCAAGAACGGCCTGGTGCTCAAGCTCGACGGAGGCCAGCTCTGGTCCGTCGTCGAGTTCCAGCACGTCAAGCCCGGCAAGGGCCCGGCCTTCGTGCGCACCAAGCTCAAGAACGTGCTCTCCGGCAAGGTCGTCGACAAGACGTTCAACGCCGGCGTGAAGGTCGAAACGGCCACCATCGACCGTCGCGACATGCAGTTCTCGTACATGGACGGCGAGTACTTCGTCTTCATGGACATGGACACCTACGACCAGCTCATGGTCGACCGCAAGGCCGTCGGCAACGCCGCCAACTTCCTGATCGAGGGCTTCACCGCCTCCGTCGCCCAGCACGAGGGCGAGGTGCTCTACGTCGAGCTGCCCGCCGCCGTCGAGCTGACCGTCAAGCACACCGACCCGGGCGTCCAGGGCGACCGCTCCACCGGTGGCACCAAGCCCGCCACGCTGGAGACCGACTACGAGATCGGCGTCCCGCTCTTCATCACCACGGGTGAGAAGATCAAGGTCGACACCCGCACGGGCGACTACCTCGGCCGGGTGAACAGCTAACCGTGGCTGCCCGGAACAAGGCCCGCAAGCGCGCCTTCCAGATCCTCTTCGAGGCCGACCAGCGCGGCGAGTCCGTGCAGACGGTCCTCGCGGACTGGGTGCGGCACTCGCGGGCCGACAACCGTCAGCCGCCGGTCACCGAGTACACGATGGAGCTCGTCGAGGGGTACGCGCAGTACGCGGACCGGATCGACGACCTCATCGTGACCTACGCGGTGGACTGGGAGATCGACCGTATGCCGGTCGTCGACCGGAACATCCTGCGGCTCGGTGCGTACGAGCTGATCTGGGTGGACGGCACCCCGGACGCGGTGGTGATCGACGAGGCGGTCCAGCTCGCCAAGGAGTTCTCCACCGACGACTCCCCGTCCTTCGTGAACGGGCTGCTGGCCCGCTTCAAGGACCTCAAGCCGAACCTCCGCCGGGAGCAGTAGCCTCCGGCGGCGTTCAGCCAACGAAGGGCCCACGGTCGGCCGACCGTGGGCCCTTCGGCGTGCGGCGGACTGTCGCGCACGAAAAAGCCGTGCCGGCGCGGGCACCCGAAGGAGTGAACCCGCGCCGAACACGGCGGTACGTTTCTTCAGTGGGGCGTCAGCCCTCTTCGTGGGCCACGGCGCGACGCGCGTCCGCGTCCAGCACACCCCAGCTGATCAGCTGCTCCGTGAGCACGGACGGCGACTGGTCGTAGATCACGGCCAGTGTGCGCAGGTCGTCCTGGCGGATCGAGAGCACCTTGCCGTTGTAGTCACCGCGCTGGCTCTGGATCGTCGCCGCGTAGCGCTGCAGCGGACCGGCCTTCTCCGGCGGGACGTGGGCGAGACGCTCCAGGTCCAGGACCAGCTTCGGCGGCGGCTCGGCGGCTCCTCCGGGCGTCGTACCGGGCAGCAGCTCCTGCACCGGGACCCCGTAGAAGTCCGCGAGCTCAGCGAGGCGCTGCACGGTCACGGCGCGGTCGCCGCGCTCGTACGAACCGACGACAACGGCCTTCCAGCGGCCCTGGGACTTCTCCTCCACGCCATGGAGGGAGAGGCCCTGCTGGGTGCGGATGGCACGGAGTTTGGCCCCGAGCTGTTTTGCGTATTCGCTGGACATAAGGCTCCCCGGACGCTGGGACATTTCGCGGCTCCGCCGCGTTGCTGGTAACTCACTGTGAGGTTACGCAGCGTTACTTGGATGCGTCAAGCCGAATGGTCCGGACCGGCACCACCCGGGGGTGCGATCAGGGGCCGACGCAAGCCCTGGTAACGTGGATGACGCAATTTCGACGTCCTTTAAGGTCCGTCCCGTGAGGCGGAGAAGGAGGTCCGTTTCTTATGGACGCACAGCACGAAGCCCCCGGCAATGCGGCACGCCCCGTTCTGGAGGCTCCCGACATCGCCCGGGTACTGACCCGGATCGCCCACGAGATCGTCGAACGCGCCAAGGGTGCCGACGACGTGGTGCTCCTGGGCATTCCGACGCGAGGCGTGTTCCTCGCCCGTCGGCTCGCCGAAAAACTCGAAGAGATCACCGGCGGGAAGATGCCGGTCGGCTCCCTCGACATCACCATGTACCGCGACGACCTGCGGCTGCGCCCGGCGCGCGCCCTGGCCCGCACCGAGATCCCCGGCGAGGGCATCGAGGGCCGCCTGGTCGTCCTCGTCGACGACGTCCTCTTCTCGGGACGCACCATCCGTGCCGCGCTCGACGCCCTGGGCGACATCGGCCGGCCCCGCGCGGTGCAGCTCGCGGTCCTCGTCGACCGCGGTCACCGCGAACTCCCGATCCGTGCCGACTACGTCGGCAAGAACCTCCCCACGTCGCTGCGGGAGACGGTCAAGGTCCAGCTCGCCGAGGAGGACGGCCGGGACGCCGTGCTGCTCGGTGTCGAGCGGACCGCCCCGGCGGGCGAGCAGTAGCCGCACCACACCCGTACGGCCCGACGCGAGCCCGTACGGCCGCTTCTGCACGCCCGCATGCCTGAATCCTCCAGCAACCCGGAGAACACCCAGATGAAGCGCCACCTCATCTCGGCCGCCGATCTCACCCGCGACGACGCCGTCCTGATCCTCGACACCGCCGAGGAGATGGCCAGGGTCGCGGACCGGCCGATCAAGAAGCTCCCCACCCTGCGCGGCCGTACCGTCGTCAACCTCTTCTTCGAGGACTCGACGCGTACCCGCATCTCCTTCGAGGCCGCCGCCAAGCGCCTGTCCGCCGATGTCATCAACTTCTCCGCGAAGGGCTCGTCCGTCTCCAAGGGCGAGTCGCTCAAGGACACCGCGCTGACCCTGGAGGCGATGGGCGCCGACGCCGTCGTCATCCGGCACGGCGCCTCCGGCGCCCCGTACCGCCTCGCCACCTCCGGCTGGATCGACGGCGCCGTGGTCAACGCCGGTGACGGCACCCACGAGCACCCCACCCAGGCCCTCCTGGACGCCTTCACCATGCGGCGCAGGCTGGTCGGGGCCGATGCCGGTCTCGGCCGGGACCTCGAAGGCCGCCGGATCACGATCGTCGGCGACATCCTGCACAGCCGGGTCGCCCGCTCCAACGTGCACCTGCTGCACACCCTCGGCGCCCATGTCACCCTCGTGGCCCCGCCGACCCTCGTCCCGGTCGGTGTCGAGCAGTGGCCGTGCGACGTCAGCTACGGCCTCGACGAGGTGCTGCCGAAGTCCGACGCGGTGATGATGCTGCGTGTGCAGCGTGAACGGATGAACGCCGCGTACTTCCCGACCGAGCGCGAGTACTCCCGCCGCTACGGCCTGGACGGCGACCGGATGGCGAAGATGCCCGGCCACGCCGTCGTCATGCACCCCGGCCCGATGGTGCGCGGCATGGAGATCACCGCCGAGGTCGCCGACTCCGACCGGTGCACGGCCGTCGAGCAGGTCGCCAACGGCGTCTCGATCCGCATGGCCGTCCTGTACCTGCTGCTGGGCGGGTACGAATCCGCCGCCCCTGCCGCCCCGTCCCGTACCGAGGAGAACAAGTAACCATGAGCAAGATCCTTATCCGCGGCGCGAAGATCCTCGGCGGCGAACCCCAGGACGTCCTCATCGACGGCGAGACCATCGCCGCGGTCGGCACCGGCCTCGACGCCGGTGACGCGACCGTCGTCGAGGCCGAGGGCCGGATCCTGCTGCCCGGCCTGGTCGACCTCCACACCCACCTGCGTGAGCCCGGCCGCGAGGACTCCGAGACCGTCCTCACCGGGACGAAGGCGGCGGCCGTCGGCGGCTTCACCGCCGTCCACGCCATGGCCAACACCTTCCCGGTCGCCGACACCGCCGGAGTGGTGGAGCAGGTCTGGCGGCTCGGCAAGGAGTCCGGCTACTGCGACGTGCAGCCGATCGGCGCCGTCACGGTTGGCCTGGACGGCAAGAAGCTCGCCGAACTCGGCGCCATGCACGATTCGGCCGCCGGAGTGAAGGTCTTCTCCGACGACGGCAAGTGCGTCGACGACGCGGTGATCATGCGCCGCGCGCTGGAGTACGTGAAGGCCTTCGACGGCGTCGTCGCCCAGCACGCCCAGGAGCCACGCCTCACCGAGGGCGCCCAGATGAACGAGGGCGTCGTCTCCGCCGAACTCGGTCTCGGCGGCTGGCCCGCCGTCGCCGAGGAGTCGATCATCGCCCGCGACGTCCTGCTCGCCGCCCACGTCGGCTCCCGGGTGCACATCTGCCACCTGTCGACCGCCGGTTCCGTCGAGATCGTCCGCTGGGCCAAGTCCAAGGGCTGGAGCGTCACCGCCGAGGTCACCCCGCACCACCTGCTCCTCACCGACGAGCTCGTACGGTCCTACGACCCGGTCTACAAGGTGAACCCGCCGCTGCGCACCGAGGCCGACGTCATGGCCCTGCGCGAGGCGCTGGCCGACGGCACCATCGACTGCGTCGCCACCGACCACGCCCCGCACCCGCACGAGGACAAGGACTGCGAGTGGGCCGCCGCCGCCATGGGCATGGTGGGCCTGGAGACCGCTCTGTCCGTGGTCCAGCAGACGATGGTCGACACCGGACTGATCGACTGGGCGGGGGTCGCCGACCGGATGTCGTTCCGCCCGGCCGCCATCGGCCGCCTCGACGGACACGGCCGGCCGGTCTCGGCGGGCGAACCCGCCAACCTCACCCTGGTCGATCCGGCTTACCGTGGTGTCGTGGACCCCGCGGGCTTCGCCTCCCGCAGCCGCAACACTCCGTACGAGGGGCGCGAGCTGCCGGGCCGAGTCACCCACACCTTCCTGCGGGGCCGTGCAACGGTCGTCGACGGGAAGCTCGCGTGACATCACTCATCCCCCTGTACCAGCTCGCTGCCGAGCAGAAGTCGGCCGAGGTGACCGACTGGTCCGCCCGGATCAGCTGGGTCGTCGGACTGCTCGTCCTGATCGCCTTCGTCTACTGGCTGATGCGCCAGGGATGGAAGTGGCGGGGCAGCCTCCAGTCCGACCTGCCGGAACTCGACTCCACCCCCGAAGGGTTCGCGGACGGCGAGAAGCTGCTCACGCTGACCGGCCGGTACCACGCCTCGACCACCGCCGGGCAGTGGCTCGACCGGATCGTCGCCCACGGCCTCGGCACCCGCAGCCGCGTCGAGCTCACCCTGACCGGTGAGGGCCTCGACGTCGTACGCCCCGGGGCGGCCGACTTCTTCGTGCCGGCCGCCGCACTGCGCGAGGCCCGGCTCGACAAGGGCATCGCCGGCAAGGTCCTCCCCGAGGGCGGCCTGCTGATCATCACCTGGGCGCACGGCGACAAGCTGATCGACTCCGGCTTCCGCTCCGACCGCTCGGCCGAGCACCCGGCCTGGGTCGAGGCCATCGACCAACTCACCAGAACTACGGAAGGCACCGCACGATGACGATCTCCACCCGGGGAGCCGCCAAAGCTCCCGCCGTACTCGTCCTGGAGGACGGCCGCGCCTTCCGCGGCCGCGCCTACGGGGCCGTGGGGGAGACCTTCGGCGAGGCGGTTTTCTCCACCGGTATGACCGGCTACCAGGAGACGCTGACCGACCCCTCGTACCACCGCCAGGTCGTCGTGATGACCGCCCCGCACGTCGGGAACACCGGGGTGAACGACGAGGACCCCGAGTCCGGACGGATCTGGGTCTCCGGTTACGTCGTCCGCGACCCCGCCCGGGTGCCCTCCAACTGGCGCTCCCGGCGCTCGCTGGACGAGGAGCTGGAACGCCAGGGCGTCGTCGGCATCAGCGGCATCGACACCCGCGCGCTCACCCGCCACCTGCGCGAGCGCGGCGCCATGCGCGTCGGCGTCTTCTCCGGCGACGCCGTCGCCGACGAGGCCACGCTGCTGGCCCGCGTCCAGCAGGCCCCCGAGATGGTGGGCGCCGACCTCTCCGCCGAGGTCGCCACCAAGGAGACGTACGTCGTCCCCGCGATCGGCACCAAGAAGTTCACCGTCGCCGCGATCGACCTCGGCATCAAGGGCATGACCCCGCACCGGATGGCCGAGCGCGGCATCGAGGTGCACGTACTGCCCGCCTCCGCCACCCTGGAGGAGGTGTACGCGGTCGAGCCCGACGGCGTGTTCTTCTCCAACGGCCCCGGTGACCCGGCCACCGCCGACCACCCGGTCTCCGTCATGCAGGGCGTCCTGGAGCGGAAGACCCCGCTCTTCGGCATCTGCTTCGGCAACCAGATCCTGGGCCGTGCCCTCGGCTTCGGCACCTACAAGCTGAAGTACGGCCACCGCGGCATCAACCAGCCCGTGCAGGACCGTACGACCGGCAAGGTCGAGGTCACCGCGCACAACCACGGCTTCGCCGTCGACGCCCCGCTCGACAAGGTGTCCGAGACGAAGTTCGGCCGCGCCGAGGTGTCCCACGTCTGCCTGAACGACCAGGTCGTCGAGGGGCTCCAGCTCCTCGACCAGCCGGCCTTCAGCGTCCAGTACCACCCCGAAGCAGCCGCGGGCCCGCACGACGCCGCGTACCTCTTCGACCGTTTCGTCTCCCTGATGGAGGGCCAGCGTGCCTAAGCGCTCCGATATCCAGTCCGTCCTGGTCATCGGCTCCGGCCCGATCGTCATCGGCCAGGCCGCCGAGTTCGACTACTCCGGAACCCAGGCCTGCCGCGTCCTCAAGGCCGAGGGCCTGCGCGTCATCCTGGTGAACTCCAACCCGGCGACGATCATGACCGACCCGGAGATCGCCGACGCCACGTACGTCGAGCCGATCACCCCCGAGTTCGTCGAGAAGATCATCGCCAAGGAGCGCCCCGACGCGCTGCTCCCGACCCTGGGCGGCCAGACCGCGCTCAACACCGCGATCTCCATGCACGAGAACGGTGTCCTGGAGAAGTACGGCGTCGAGCTCATCGGCGCCAACGTCGAGGCCATCAACAAGGGCGAGGACCGCGACCTCTTCAAGGGCGTCGTCGAGGCCGTCAAGGCGAAGATCGGCTACGGCGAGTCCGCCCGCTCGGTCATCTGCCACTCCATGGACGACGTCATCAAGGGCGTCGACACCCTCGGCGGCTACCCCGTCGTCGTCCGCCCGTCCTTCACCATGGGCGGCGCCGGCTCCGGCTTCGCGCACGACGAGGACGAGCTGCGCCGGATCGCCGGACAGGGCCTCACGCTCTCGCCGACCACCGAGGTGCTCCTGGAGGAGTCCATCCTCGGCTGGAAGGAGTACGAGCTGGAGCTGATGCGCGACAAGAACGACAACGTCGTGGTCGTCTGCTCCATCGAGAACTTCGACCCGATGGGCGTCCACACGGGCGACTCGATCACCGTCGCCCCGGCGATGACGCTCACCGACCGCGAGTACCAGCGGCTGCGCGACATCGGCATCGCGATCATCCGCGAGGTCGGCGTCGACACCGGCGGCTGCAACATCCAGTTCGCCATCGACCCGGCCGACGGCAGGGTCATCGTGATCGAGATGAACCCGCGCGTCTCCCGCTCCTCGGCGCTCGCCTCCAAGGCCACCGGCTTCCCGATCGCCAAGATCGCCGCCAAGCTGGCCGTCGGCTACACGCTCGACGAAATCCCCAACGACATCACCGAGAAGACCCCGGCCTCCTTCGAGCCGACCCTCGACTACGTCGTCGTCAAGGCCCCGCGGTTCGCCTTCGAGAAGTTCCCCTCCGCCGACTCCACCCTCACCACCACCATGAAGTCGGTGGGCGAGGCCATGGCGATCGGCCGGAACTTCACCGAGGCGCTCCAGAAGGCGCTGCGCTCGCTGGAGAAGAAGGGTTCGCAGTTCTCCTTCACCGGTGACCCCGGCGACAAGGCCGAGCTGCTGGCCGAGGCGGTCCGCCCGACCGACGGCCGGATCAACACCGTCATGCAGGCGATCCGGGCCGGCGCCACCCAGGAAGAGGTCTTCGACGCCACGAAGATCGACCCCTGGTTCGTCGACCAGCTCTTCCTGATCAAGGAGATCGCAGACGAGCTCGCCGCCGCCGACAAGCTCGGCCCCGAGCTGCTCGCCGAGGCCAAGCGGCACGGCTTCTCCGACGCGCAGATCGCCGACATCCGCAGCCTGCGCGAGGACGTCGTGCGCGAGGTGCGGCACGCGCTCGGTATCCGCCCGGTCTACAAGACGGTCGACACCTGCGCCGCCGAGTTCGCCGCGAAGACGCCGTACTTCTACTCCAGTTACGACGAGGAGAGCGAGGTCGCGTCCCGCACCAAACCCGCGGTGATCATCCTCGGCTCCGGCCCCAACCGCATCGGCCAGGGCATCGAGTTCGACTACTCCTGCGTCCACGCCTCCTTCGCGCTGAGCGACGCGGGCTACGAGACCGTGATGGTCAACTGCAACCCGGAGACCGTCTCCACCGACTACGACACCTCCGACCGCCTGTACTTCGAGCCGCTGACGCTTGAGGACGTGCTGGAGATCGTGCACGCGGAGACCCTCGCCGGTCCGGTCGCCGGCGTCATCGTCCAGCTCGGCGGCCAGACCCCGCTGGGCCTGTCGCAGGCGCTCAAGGACAACGGCGTGCCGGTCGTCGGCACGTCCCCGGAGGCCATCCACGCAGCCGAGGACCGCGGCGCCTTCGGCCGCGTCCTGGCCGAGGCAGGGCTCCCGGCCCCCAAGCACGGCACGGCCACCACCTTCGACGAGGCCAAGGCCATCGCCGACGAGATCGGCTACCCCGTCCTCGTGCGCCCCAGCTACGTGCTCGGCGGCCGCGGCATGGAGATCGTGTACGACGAGACGCGGCTCTCCTCGTACATCGCCGAGTCCACCGAGATCAGCCCCACCCGGCCGGTCCTGGTCGACCGCTTCCTCGACGACGCGATCGAGATCGATGTCGACGCGCTCTACGACGGCACCGAGCTCTACCTCGGCGGCGTGATGGAGCACATCGAGGAAGCCGGCATCCACTCCGGCGACTCCGCCTGCGCGCTGCCCCCGATCACGCTCGGCGGCCACGACATCAAGCGGCTGCGGGCCTCCACCGAGGGCATCGCCAAGGGCGTCGGCGTACGCGGGCTGATCAACATCCAGTTCGCGCTCTCCGGCGACATCCTCTACGTCCTGGAGGCCAACCCGCGCGCCTCGCGCACCGTCCCCTTCACCTCGAAGGCGACCGCGGTCCCGCTCGCCAAGGCCGCCGCCCGCATCTCGCTGGGCGCGACCGTCGCCGAGCTGCGCGCTGAGGGCCTGCTCCCGGCGAACGGCGACGGCGGCACCCTCCCGATGGACGCGCCGATCTCCGTGAAGGAGGCCGTCATGCCGTGGTCGCGCTTCCGCGACATCCACGGCCGCGGCGTCGACACCGTCCTCGGCCCGGAGATGCGCTCCACCGGCGAGGTCATGGGCATCGACTCGGTCTTCGGCACGGCGTACGCCAAGTCGCAGGCCGGCGCCTACGGGCCGCTGCCCACCAAGGGCCGCGCCTTCATCTCGGTCGCCAACCGCGACAAGCGCTCGATGATCTTCCCGGCGCGCGAACTCGTCGCCCACGGCTTCGAGCTGCTCGCCACCTCCGGCACCGCCGAGGTCCTCAAGCGCAACGGCATCAACGCTCGCGTCGTGCGCAAGCAGTCCGAGGGCGTGGGCCCGCAGGGCGAGCGGACCATCGTCCAGCTGATCCACGACGGCGAGGTCGACCTCATCGTCAACACGCCGTACGGAACGGGTGGCCGCCTCGACGGCTACGAGATCCGCACCGCGGCCGTGGCCCGGTCCGTGCCGTGCCTGACGACGGTCCAGGCGCTCGCCGCCGCCGTCCAGGGCATCGACGCGCTCACCCACGGAGGCGTCGGCGTCAGGTCCCTCCAGGAACACGCGGAACATCTGACCGCGGCCCGCGACTAGCAGACCGGCAGGGGGACACCGGAAACGGTGTCCCCCTCTCTGTGAGGACACTCCCGATGTACAAGTTCTTCTTCCGGCTGGTCTTCCAGCGGATGGACCCGGAGCAGGCCCACCACCTGGCCTTCCGGTGGATCCGCCTCGCCGCCCGCATCCCGGTACTGCGCACCTTCGTCGCCGCCGTGCTCGCGCCCCGGTACAAGGAGCTGCGCACCGAGGCCCTCGGCCTGCGGATGCACGGCCCCTTCGGCCTCGCCGCCGGTTTCGACAAGAACGCCGTCGCGATCGACGGCATGTCGATGCTCGGCTTCGACCACATCGAGATCGGTACGGTCACCGGCGAGCCGCAGCCCGGCAACCCCAAGAAGCGCCTCTTCCGTCTCGTCGCGGACCGCGCGCTGATCAACCGCATGGGCTTCAACAACGAGGGCTCCGCGGCCGTCGCCGCGCGGCTGGCCGCCCGCAGGCCGGTCTTCCGGACCACGGTCGGCGTCAACATCGGCAAGACGAAGGTCGTGCCGGAGGCCGAAGCGGCCGGCGACTACGTGAAGTCCACCGAGCGCCTCGCCGCCCACGCCGATTACCTGGTCGTGAACGTCTCCTCGCCCAACACCCCGGGGCTGCGCAACCTCCAGGCCACCGAGGCGCTGCGGCCCCTGCTCGGCGCCGTGCGCGAGGCGGCCGACCGGACCGTCACCGGGCGGCGGGTCCCGCTGCTCGTCAAGATCGCCCCGGACCTCGCGGACGAGGACGTCGACGCGGTCGCCGATCTCGCGGTCGAGCTGGGTCTGGACGGCATCATCGCGACCAACACCACCATCGCCCGCGACAGCCTCGGCCTGAAGTCCGCGCCGTCCCTGACCGGGGAGACCGGCGGGCTCTCCGGAGCGCCCCTCAAGGCACGCTCCCTGGAGGTCCTGAGCCGCCTCTACGCGCGGGTGGGCGACCGGATCACCCTGGTCGGCGTCGGCGGCATCGAGAACGCCGAGGACGCCTGGCAGCGCATCCTCGCGGGCGCCACGCTCGTCCAGGGCTACAGCGCCTTCATCTACGAGGGGCCGTTCTACGCCCGCGCGATCCACAAGGGCCTGGCCGCACGCCTGGCCGCCTCCCCGTACGCCACCCTCGCCGAAGCCGTCGGCGCAGAAACCAGGAAGGCCACCGCATGAGCCCGGAACCGTTCGGCGCGCGCCTGCGCCGCGCCATGGACACCCGCGGGCCGCTGTGCGTCGGCATCGACCCGCACGCCTCGCTGCTCACCGCCTGGGGCCTGAACGACGACGTCGCCGGGCTCGAACGCTTCACGCGTACGGTCGTCGAGGCACTGGCCGACCGGGTCGCCGTGCTCAAGCCGCAGTCCGCGTTCTTCGAGCGCTTCGGCTCCCGCGGCATCGCCGTCCTGGAGAAGGCGGTCGAGGAGGCGCGGGCGGCCGGCACGCTGGTGCTGATGGACGCCAAGCGCGGGGACATCGGCTCCACCATGGGCGCCTACGCGGCGACCTACCTGGAGAAGGACTCGCCGCTGTTCTCCGACGCGGTCACCGTCTCGCCGTACCTCGGCTTCGGCTCGCTGCGCCCGGCGCTCGACGCGGCGGTCCTGTCCGGCGCGGGCGTCTTCGTGCTCGCCCTCACCTCCAACCCGGAGGGCGCCGAGGTGCAGCGCGCCACCGCCGCCGACGGCCGTTCGCTGGCCCAGCTCATGCTCGACCACATGGCCGCCGAGAACGAGGGCATGACCCCGCTCGGCTCCGTCGGCGCGGTGGTCGGAGCCACGCTCGGGGACGCGGGGGCGAACCTGGCGATCAACGGCCCGCTGCTCGCTCCCGGGATCGGGGCGCAGGGCGCGACACCCGCGGATCTGCCCGGTGTGTTCGGCGCCTCGGTGGGCAATGTGGTGCCCAGCGTGAGCCGCGGCGTCCTGAGCCAGGGGCCGGACGTGGCAGGGCTGCGCGAGGCCGCCGAGCGGCTCACGGACGAGATCCGGGCAGCCGTGGCGGGTAGGTGACCATGCCACGTAACGGGGTGTTGACTCTTTCCTGACCAAAAAACTCGGTAGTTATGCCTGAAATGTCCTGGTCGGCCAAGGCTGACCAGGACTTTTCGTTGGTTCTCGCTGACTCGGGCGGCCTTGGCCGCTAGTCTCCGTCGAGAGCCGACGTACGCAAGTTGTCCGTCGCTCACCTGGTGTGGAGCGTTCAGCTTCCTCACCGGTCCGTATCCGACAGATCGACATCCGAGGTGACGTAGGCGTGGCTCTTCCGCCCCTTACCCCTGAACAGCGCGCAGCCGCGCTCGAAAAGGCCGCCGCGGCTCGCCGGGAGCGGGCCGAGGTCAAGAATCGACTCAAGCACTCCGGCGCCTCCCTCCACGAGGTCATCAAGCAGGGCCAGGAGAACGACGTCATCGGCAAGATGAAGGTCTCCGCCCTCCTGGAGTCCCTGCCGGGCGTGGGCAAGGTCCGCGCCAAGCAGATCATGGAGCGGCTCGGCATCTCCGAGAGCCGCCGGGTCCGGGGTCTCGGCTCCAACCAGATCGCATCCCTGGAGCGCGAGTTCGGCGGCAGCGCCGCCTGACGTTCTCAGGCACTCCTGAGAACCTGGATAATCGCTCCATGGCTGCAACATCCCGGGGGACGTCCCCCGTACCCCCGGACGTACGTCCGCGGCTGACCGTGCTCTCCGGCCCCTCCGGGGTCGGCAAGAGCACGGTCGTCGCTCATATGCGCAAGGTCCACCCCGAGGTCTGGCTCTCGGTGTCGGCGACGACCCGCAAGCCGCGCCCCGGCGAGCGCAACGGTGTCCACTACTTCTTCGTGGACAACGAGGAGTTCGACAAGCTGATCGCCAACGGCGAGCTGCTGGAGTGGGCCGAATTCGCGGGCAACCGCTACGGCACGCCCCGCCGCGCCGTGCTCGACCGCCTGGAGGCGGGCGAGCCGGTGCTGCTGGAGATCGATCTCCAGGGCGCCCGGCTGGTCCGGCAGTCGATGTCGGACGCACAGCTGGTCTTCCTGGCCCCGCCGAGCTGGGACGAGCTGGTCCGCCGGCTCACCGGCCGCGGGACCGAGGCGCCCGAGGTGATCGAGCGCCGGCTCGCCGCCGCCAAGATCGAACTGGCCGCCGAGTCCGAGTTCGACACGACGCTGGTCAACACCTCCGTCGAGGATGTGGCCCGTGAGCTGCTAGCCTTGATGCTGGAGGCTTGCGGCCACCGTGCCGACAGTGACTGACGCACAAGTTTGACGTGCAACGGCTGACGAAGTCGGCACGCACATCACCGCGGAACTCCGCACCGTCAAGGATCTCCTTGATCTTTACCCCCTTCGGAAGGCAGAGAGTGTCCTCTTCCATCACCACGCCCGAGGGCATCATCAACCCGCCGATTGATGAGCTCCTCGAGGCCACCGACTCGAAGTACAGCCTCGTGATCTACGCCGCCAAGCGCGCCCGTCAGATCAACGCGTACTACTCGCAGCTCGGCGAGGGTCTCCTGGAGTACGTCGGTCCGCTCGTCGACACGCACGTGCACGAGAAGCCGCTCTCGATCGCGCTCCGCGAGATCAACGCGGGCCTGCTCACCTCCGAGGCCATCGAGGGCCCCGCGCAGTAAGCAGGAATTGCACCTTCACCTCAGGCCCGGCGGCCACGGCTGCCGGGCCTGAGGTGTGTCCGGGGCGACAGCACCGGACCGGGTGCGGTGAGGCAGCATGGGGGTGTTCGTATCCGAGTGCGGGGAGACGCAGTGGACAAGCCGAAGGTCGTTCTGGGGGTCAGCGGGGGCATCGCCGCGTACAAGGCGTGCGAACTGCTGCGGCGGCTGACCGAGTCCGGTCATGACGTGCGCGTCGTGCCGACCGAGTCCTCGCTGCACTTCGTGGGAGCGGCCACCTGGTCGGCGCTCTCCGGCCACCCGGTGTCCACCGAGGTCTGGAACGACGTCCACGAGGTGCCGCACGTCAGGATCGGGCAGGGCGCCGATCTGGTGGTCGTCGCCCCCGCCACCGCCGACATGCTCGCCAAGGCGGCCCACGGTCTCGCCGACGACCTGCTCACCAACACGCTCCTCACCGCCCGCTGTCCGGTCGTCTTCGCGCCCGCCATGCACACCGAGATGTGGGAGCACCCCGCCACCCAGGAGAACGTCGCCACCCTGCGCCGCCGGGGCGCCGTCGTCATCGAGCCCGCCGTCGGCCGGCTCACCGGCGTCGACACCGGCAAGGGCCGGCTGCCCGATCCCGGGGAGATCTTCGAGGTCTGCCGCCGGGTGCTGGCCCGCGGATCCGTCGTGGCCGACCTGGCCGGCCGCCACGTGGTCATCAGCGCGGGCGGTACGCGTGAGCCGCTCGACCCGGTGCGCTACCTCGGCAACCGCTCCTCCGGCAAGCAGGGCTATGCCCTGGCCCGTACCGCGGTCGCCCGCGGCGCCCGGGTCACCCTCATCGAGGCCAACACCGGCCTGCCCGACCCGGCCGGCGCCGACGTCCTGCACGCGGGGACCGCGGTGCAGCTCCGCGAGGCCGTGCTGAAGGCCGCCGCGGACGCCGACGTGGTCGTGATGGCGGCGGCGGTCGCCGACTTCCGCCCCGCCGAGTACGCCACGGGGAAGATCAAGAAGAAGGACGGCCAGGAGCCCGCGCCCCTCACCCTCGTCCGCAACCCCGACATCCTCGCCGAGGTGGCCGGCGAACGCGCCCGGCCGGAGCAGATCGTCGTCGGATTCGCCGCCGAGACCGACGATGTCCTCGCCAACGGCCGGGAGAAGCTCCGCCGCAAGGGCTGCGATCTCCTCGTCGTCAACGAGGTGGGGGAGCGCCGGACCTTCGGCTCCGAGGAGAACGAGGCGGTCGTGCTCGCGGCCGACGGCGGTGAGACCCAGGTGCCCCACGGGCCCAAGGAGGCACTCGCCGACACGGTCTGGGATCTCGTGTCGTCGCGCCTCGGATGAAATTCTTGTGTCACGCCGATGACCGGGCCGAAACCCTTGAAATATGGGCGTAAATGGCATTCTCCAAGGGTGATCGGCCCGCGTCGGCGGGGCGTGCCGCAGGTCACAGAACTCCCAAAGGGCGAGACATGTTGTCCGCCGAACGACAGCGACGGATAAACTGGGGCCGGACCATGCCGGGCGCAGCTCCCGGCCGTCCGCCAAATGATCAGCCAGCAGCCGCTGCAACCCCAGGGAGCGATGTGTCCCGCCGTCTCTTCACCTCGGAGTCCGTCACCGAGGGTCACCCCGACAAGATCGCTGACCAGATCAGCGACACCATTCTCGACGCGCTGCTCCGCGAGGACCCCCGGTCCCGCGTCGCCGTCGAGACCTTGATCACCACCGGTCTGGTGCATGTTGCGGGTGAGGTCACGACCAAGGCCTACGCCGACATTCCGACCCTCGTACGCAACAAGGTCCTCGAGATCGGCTACGACTCCTCCAAGAAGGGCTTCGACGGCGCCTCCTGCGGTGTCTCGGTGTCCATCGGGGCGCAGTCTCCCGACATCGCGCAGGGTGTCGACACCGCGTACGAGAAGCGGGTCGAGGGCGATGAGGACGAGCTCGACAAGCAGGGCGCCGGCGACCAGGGCCTGATGTTCGGCTACGCCTGCGACGAGACGCCCGAGCTCATGCCGCTCCCGATCTACCTCGCGCACCGGCTCTCCCGCCGGCTCTCCGAGGTCCGCAAGAACGGGACCATCCCGTACCTGCGCCCCGACGGCAAGACCCAGGTCACCATCGAGTACGACGGCGACAAGGCCGTCCGCCTCGACACGGTCGTCGTCTCCTCGCAGCACGCCAGCGACATCGACCTCGACTCGCTGCTCGCGCCCGACATCCGCGAGTTCGTCGTCGAGCACGTGCTCGCGCAGCTGATCGAGGACGGCATCAAGCTGGACACCGACGGCTACCGGCTGCTGGTCAACCCGACCGGGCGCTTCGAGATCGGTGGCCCGATGGGCGACGCCGGTCTGACCGGCCGCAAGATCATCATCGACACCTACGGCGGCATGGCCCGCCACGGCGGCGGTGCCTTCTCGGGCAAGGACCCGTCGAAGGTCGACCGCTCGGCCGCGTACGCCATGCGCTGGGTCGCCAAGAACGTCGTCGCCGCGGGCCTCGCCGCCCGTTGCGAGGTGCAGGTCGCGTACGCCATCGGCAAGGCCGAGCCGGTCGGGCTCTTCGTCGAGACGTTCGGCACCGCCGCCGTCGACACCGAGAAGATCGAGCACGCCATCGGCGAGGTCTTCGACCTCCGCCCGGCCGCGATCATCCGCGACCTCGACCTGCTCCGCCCGATCTACGCCCAGACCGCGGCCTACGGCCACTTCGGCCGTGAGCTTCCCGACTTCACCTGGGAGCGCACCGACCGCGTGGACGCGCTGCGCGCGGCGGCCGGTCTGTAGGACCGCCGCCTTCCTTCTGTACGCCGGGGCCCGGACATCGCACGCGGTGTCCGGGCCCCGGCATGTCCGGCCTCCGGTGCCCCCTCGCCGGGGCCGCTGTCAGTGGTGTCTGGTAGGTATGTGGCTGTGAGCAGCGACAACGAGCGATCCGCGGACCCCGGGGACGGGGCCCCGGAGCAGCTTGCGCTGATTCGGGAGACGGTGCGCAAGGCCAAGGTGCCGCGGGCCAAGCCGCGGACCTGGCGCGGCGCCGCGCTCGCCAAGGAGCTGCCCGTCGCCCGGGTGCTGGTCAACAAGGGCGTGCTCCATCTCGACCAGTACTTCGACTACGCGGTGCCCGAGGAGCTCGACGCCGAGGCACAGCCCGGGGTCCGGGTGCGGGTGCGCTTCGGGGCCGGGGGGCGCAATGTGCGCGGCGGCCGGCGCGAGGGCGGCGGGCTGATCGACGGCTTCCTCGTCGAGCGGCGCGCCGAATCGGACTACCCGGGCGCCCTCGCGGCGCTCGCCTACGTCGTATCGCCCGAACCGGTGCTGGGCCCGGAGCTGCTCGCGCTCGCGCGCGCCGTCGCCGACCGCTACGCGGGCAGCCTCGCCGATGTGCTCCAGCTCGCCGTGCCGCCCCGGAACGGCAGGGCCGAGTCCAGATCCTCGCCCGAGCCCCTGCCGCCGCCGTCCGCACCGTCGGCGGGGAGCTGGCAGCGGTACGCACAGGGGCCGGCGTTCCTGCGGGCGCTGGCCGAGGGCGGTGCGCCCCGGGCCGTCTGGACCGCGCTGCCCGGACCCCACTGGCCCGAGGAGATCGCCAGGGCCATGGCCGCGACCCTCGCGTCCGGGCGCGGCGCCCTCGTCGTCGTCCCCGACGGCCGGGCCGCGGGGCGGGTGGACACCGCGCTCACCGAGCTGCTCGGCCCGGGGCGCCACGCGCTGCTGACCGCCGACTCCGGACCGGAGAAGCGGTACCGGGAGTGGCTCGCCGTGCGGCGCGGTTCGGTGCGGGCGGTCGTCGGGACCAGAGCGGCGATGTTCGCGCCGGTCGCCGATCTCGGCCTGGTCGCCGTCTGGGACGACGGGGACGCCAGCCACAGCGACGACAACGCCCCCTTCCCGCACGTCCGCGAGGTGCTCGAACTACGGGCCGCGCACGGCCGCTGCGCGTTCCTGCTCGGCGGTACGAACTGCACGGTGGAGGCCGCCCAGCTGGTGGAGAGCGGCTGGGCGCTGCCGCTGCGCGCGGACCGGGAGCAGCTGCGGATCGCGGCGCCCCTGGTGCGTACGGTCGGCGACGGGGAGCTGGCGCGGGACGGCGCCGCGAGGGCCGCGCGGCTGCCCAGCCTGGCCTGGCAGACGGTACGGGACGGGTTGCGCAGCGGCCCCGTCCTGGTCCAGGTGCCACGCCGCGGATACGCGCCGCGGCTGGCCTGCGAGCGCTGCCGCGAGCCCGCCCGGTGCCGGCACTGCGCGGGACCGCTCCAGGCCCCGGACCAGCGGGATCTCGACTGCGCCTGGTGCGGGCGGGCCGAGACCGCCTGGCACTGCGTCGCCTGCGGCTCCAACCGGCTGCGGGCCCAGATCGTCGGCGCCCGCCGGACGGCCGAGGAGCTGGGCCGGGCGTTTCCCGCCGTGCCGGTGCGGACGTCCGGCCGCGACCACATCCTCGACTCGGTGCCCCACGTGCCCGCGCTGGTCGTCAGCACCCCCGGCGCCGAGCCCGTCGCCGAGGGCGGCTACGCGGCCGCGCTGCTGCTGGACGGCTGGGCGATGGTCGGCCGCCCCGATCTGCGGGCGGGTGAGGAGGCGCTGCGCCGCTGGACGGCCGCGGCCTCGCTGGTGCGAGGGCAGCCGGAGGGCGGCACGGTGGTGATCGTCGCCGAGCCGACGCTGCGGCCCGTACAGGCCCTGGTGCGCTGGGACCCGGTCGGACACGCCCGCCGTGAGCTGGCGGAACGGGCCGAGCTCGGCTTCCCCCCGGTGTCCCGGATGGCCGCGGTGACCGGCACGCCGGAGGCGCTGGCCGCCTTCCTCGCGGCGGCCGAGCTGCCGCCGGAGGTCGAGGTGCTGGGCCCGGTCCCGGTGCCGGTCACCGGACCGGGCAGGCCCCGCAGACCCGGGGAAGCGCCGCCGGGGGAGTCCTGGGAGCGGGCGCTGCTCAGGGTGCCTCCGGGCAGCGGGGCGGCGCTGGCGGCGGCGTTGAAGGCCGCGCAGGCGGCGCGGATGTCCCGGGGGAGCGGTGAGCAGGTCCGGATCAGGGTGGATCCGCCGGACATCGGGTGACCGGGTGCGGAGAGGAGGCTGCCCCGCCGCGCGTCGGGCGCGGCGGGGCAGAGGGCGGGGCGGTCAGCCGTTGCGTGGGCCGGGGAAGGCGCCGGGGCGCAGGTCCTCGCGCAGCGACGGGCGGTCCGCCGACGGCTGCGGCGGCATGGAGCGTGCGGCGGGCACGGCGGGCAGCGCGGGCGCGTTGCCGGTGCCGGGCACGACGGGCAGGGAGCGCGGCACCCCGGCCTCCGCGCCGGTTTCGCCCGGCCCCGGCTGGCGGGCGTTGCGGCGCGCGCCGTAGCGGCGGTGCACGGCCTGCTTGGTGACCCCGAGCGCGGAGCCCACCGCGTCCCAGGAGAAGCCCAGCGAGCGGTCGAAGTCGACTGCGGCGGTGACCAGGGTCTCGACGCTGTCGCGCAGTTCCTGGGCCAGCCTGACGGTGGGGGCCGGGGCCCTGCCGTAGACGACGAAGCCCGTGGACGGGCCGGAGCGGCGCGGACGGTAGACGTTGCCCAGTTGGGCGGTGAGCGTGCGCAGCGCGTCCACCTGCCGCCGGACCCGCTCGATGTCGCGCACCAACAGATGCAGACTGGCCCTCGCTTGGGCGTCGTGGGTTGCGTGGTCGGCCATGAAGAAGCCTCTCGAACCGGCGTTGAAAGGGATCGGGCCGCACCGTGGCGGCTCGCTTCGGTCAATCTCTCTTGACCAACGCCTCAGCTGTGGATCTGGTCACGCTTCAGGGGCGCGTGCGCCCTTCAAAGGGGCGCACGGCCATGCGTACGCCCCCCGGCCGCCCGGCCCATAGAATTGTGCGTTGCTCGTCACCGCACGTTCCGGCCCGAGAGGCAGTCAGCCACCCATGAAGCTCGTCTTCGCAGGCACCCCCGAGGTAGCCGTACCCGCCCTGGACGCCCTGATCGCCTCCGACCGGCACGAGGTGGCCGCCGTGGTGACCCGGCCCGACGCCCCCGCCGGGCGGGGCCGCCGCCTGGTCGCCAGCCCCGTCGCCGAGCGCGCCGCGGAGGCCGGTATCGAGGTACTGAAGCCCGTCCGGCCGCGCGACGAGGACTTCCTCGCCCGGCTCCGCGAGATCGCCCCGGACTGCTGCCCGGTCGTCGCCTACGGGGCGCTGCTCCCCAAGGAGGCGCTCGGCGTCCCCGCCCGCGGCTGGGTCAACCTCCACTTCTCGCTGCTGCCCGCCTGGCGCGGCGCGGCCCCCGTGCAGCACGCGGTCATGGCCGGGGACGAGGTGACCGGCGCGTCGACCTTCCTGATCGAGGAGGGGCTCGACTCCGGACCGGTGTACGGCGTCCTCACCGAGGAGGTGCGTCCCACCGACACCAGCGGTGACCTGCTCACCCGGCTGGCGTTCGCCGGCGCTGGGCTGCTCGCCGCGACGATGGACGGCATCGAGGACGGCACCCTGCACGCCGTGCCGCAGCCGGCGGAGGGCATCACCCTCGCACCGAAGATCACCGTCGAGGACGCCCAGGTGCAGTGGTCGGCACCCGCCCTGCGGGTGGACCGCGTGGTGCGCGGCTGCACGCCCGCTCCCGGCGCGTGGACGCTGTTTCGGGGGGAGCGCCTCAAGCTGATCCAGGCGGTGCCCGTCCTGGACCGCGCCGATCTGGCTCCCGGCGAGCTGTCGGCCGCCAAGAACAACGTGTACGTGGGCACCGGATCGCACGCGGTCGAGCTGCTCTGGGTCCAGCCGCAGGGCAAGAAGCCGATGCGGGCCGCGGACTGGGCCCGCGGGGTGCGGATCGCCCACGGCGAGCTGCTGGGGAGCTGAGGCCCTCCGGGGCCGGGGCGGCGACGTAGGCTGGGAGGGTTCGTCCTCTCACCATCAGCGGAGCACCTTTCACGTGAACGACCAGCAGCGTCGCCGTCCCGCCAAGCCGCATCGCCGCCCCAAGAAGGACCCGGTCCGGTTCCTCGCCTTCGAAGCCCTCAGGGCCGTCGACGAACGGGACGCGTACGCCAACCTCGTCCTGCCCCCGCTGCTGAAGAAGGCGCGCGCCAAGGGCGACTTCGACAACCGGGACGCGGCGCTGGCGACCGAGCTGGTCTACGGCACGCTGCGCCGCCAGGGGACGTACGACGCGATCGTCGCGGCCTGCATCGACCGCCCGCTGCGCGAGGTCGACCCGCCGGTCCTGGACGTGCTCAACATGGGCGTGCACCAGCTCCTGGGCACCCGTATCCCCACCCACGCGGCGGTCTCCGCCAGCGTGGAGCTGGCCCGGGTGGTGCTCGGCGAGGGGCGGGCCAAGTTCGTCAACGCCGTGCTGCGCAAGGTCACCGCGGACGACCTCGACGGCTGGGTGGCCCGTGTGGCCCCGTCGTACGAGGAGGACGCCGAGGACCACCTCGCGGTCGTGCACTCGCATCCGCGCTGGGTCGTCTCGGCCCTGTGGGACGCGCTGGGCGGCGGCCGGGCCGGGATCGAGGACCTCCTCGAAGCGGACAACGAGCGGCCGGAGGTCACCCTGGTCGCCCGCCCCGGCCGCTCCACCACCGACGAGCTGCTCACCGCCCTCGGCGACGGGAACGGCCTGCCGGGCCGCTGGTCGCCGTACGCCGTGCGGATGGCGGAGGGCGGCGAGCCCGGCGCCCTGACCGCCGTCCAGGAGGGCCGCGCCGGGGTCCAGGACGAGGGCAGCCAGCTGGTGGCCGCCGCCCTCGCCAACGCACCGGTGGAGGGCGGCGACAACCGCTGGCTCGACGGCTGCGCGGGACCCGGCGGCAAGGCCGCCCTGCTCGCCGCACTCGCCGCCGAACGGGGCGCCGCCCTGCTCGCCGCCGAGAAGCAGCCGCACCGGGCCCGCCTCGTCGAGCGCGCGCTGGCCGGCAACCCCGGCCCGTACCAGGTGATCACCGCCGACGGCACCCGCCCGCCGTGGCGGCACGGCAGCTTCGACCGGGTCCTGATGGACGTGCCGTGCTCGGGCCTCGGCGCCCTGCGGCGCCGCCCGGAGGCGCGCTGGCGGCGCCGCAAGGAGGACCTGGAGAACTTCGCGCCGCTCCAGCGCGGCCTGCTGCGCGAGGCGTTGAAGGCCGTACGGGTCGGCGGCATCGTCGGCTACGCGACCTGCTCGCCGCACCTCGCGGAGACCCGGGTCGTCGTCGACGACGTGCTCAAGGGGCGGGGCGGTCAGCCCGTCGATGCCGAGTGGGTGGACGCCCGCCCGCTGATGCCGGGCGTGCCCGCGCTGGGCGACGGCCCCGACGTCCAGCTGTGGCCGCATCTGCACGGCACGGACGCGATGTACCTGGCCCTGCTGCGGCGCACCGCCTGAACCGGGCCGACGGGCCTCGGGGGTCCCGGCGTGTTCCGTGCACCGCCGGGGCCGCCCGAAGCGCCCGCCACGGGCCGAAACGCCCGTATCGTGCGGCCGGAGCGCCCGGATCGAGCGAACTGTAATGATCCCGTGAGGCTTTGGCCCTCACCGGGGCGGGGAAGCGGCGCGGAACATGGCAGGCTTGGGACATGGCCCAGATCAACCCCAGCATCCTGTCCGCCGACTTCGCCCGTCTCGCCGAGGAGGCGAAGGCGGTCGAAGGCGCCGACTGGCTCCACGTCGATGTGATGGACAACCACTTCGTGCCCAATCTGACCCTCGGCGTGCCGATCGTCGAATCGCTCAGCCGGGCCACGGACACCCCGCTGGACTGCCATCTGATGATCGCGGACCCGGACCGCTGGGCTCCCCAGTACGTCGAGGCCGGCGCCGGTTCCGTCACCTTCCACGCGGAGGCCGCGGCAGCCCCCGTACGGCTGGCGCGGGAGATCCGGGCCAAGGGCGCCCGCGCCTCCATGGCGCTCAAGCCCGCGACGCCCATCGAGCCCTACGAGGACCTGCTCCCCGAGCTCGACATGCTGCTGATCATGACGGTGGAGCCGGGCTTCGGCGGCCAGGCCTTCCTGGACATCATGCTGCCGAAGATCCGCCGCACCCGTGAGCTGATCTCCAAGCACGGTCTCGAACTGTGGCTCCAGGTCGACGGCGGCGTCTCCGCGGCCACCATCGAGCGGTGCGCCGAGGCCGGTGCGGATGTCTTCGTCGCGGGTTCGGCGGTGTACGGGGCGACGGACCCGGCCGAAGCGGTGCGGGCCCTGCGCGCCCAGGCCGACGGGGCCACCGCCTCGGCGGCCTGGGCGTGCGGCCACTGACACCGGCACCGACTCCCGCCGCCGATCGCGGGTCGGCCGGGCCAAGGGCAGATGAACTCGGTCCGACGGGACCGATCAGGGAACGCCGTATCTGACAGGATGAACGGCGTATCGAGAGTGTGAACAGCAGTGAGGAGATCGCGGTGTCTGCTATGTCGGCGGGCCGGTCCGCCCTGCGGATGGGGCCCGCGGAGCTGGTGCAGGCGGCGGCCATGGCCCGCCGCTTCTACCTCGAGGGAAAGTCGAAGATCCAGATCGCCGAGGAGTTCGGCGTCAGCCGCTTCAAGGTGGCCCGGGTCCTGGAGACGGCTCTTGAGCGCGACCTCGTACGGATCGAGATCCGCGTCCCCGCCGAGCTGGACGCCGAGCGCTCCGACGCGCTCCGGGCCCGCTACGGGCTGCGCCACGCGGTCGTCGTCGAATCCCCGGCCGAGGAGCAGGACGACGCACCGGACCCGGAGAACCTGGGCGAGGTCGCGGCCGATCTCCTCGGCGAACTGGTGAACGAGGGCGATGTGCTCGGTCTGGCCTGGGGCCGGTCCACCATCCACATGGCCGCGGCGCTCGACCGGCTGCCACCGTGCACGGTCGTGCAGCTCACCGGGGTGTACGACGCGGGGACGGCCGAGCGCGGCTCCGTCGAGGCGGTCCGGCGGGCCGCCCAGGTGTCCGGCGGCGAGGCCCACCCCATCTACGCGCCGATGCTGCTGCCCGACCCGGCCACGGCCGCCGCGCTGCGCCACCAGACCGGTATCGCCCGCGCCTTCGACTACTTCGACAAGGTGACGGTCGCGGCGGTCTCCATCGGCTCCTGGGAGCCGGGCATCTCGACCGTCCACGACATGCTCAGCGACGAGGAGCGGGCGCACTACGCCTCGCTCGGCGTCGCGGCGGAGATGTCGGCGCACCTCTTCGACACCGAGGGGCGGCGGGTCGGCCGGGACCTGGGGGAGCGGTGCATCACGGTCGAGGCCGACCGGCTGCGCCGGATCCCCGAGGTGGTGGCCATCGCGGGCGGGCAGCGCAAGGCCGCGGCGATCGGGGCGGTGCTGAGGTCCGGGCTCGTCACCAGCCTGGTGACGGACACGGCGGCGGCCGACTATCTGCTGACCGAGTCGGCGGCGCCGCAGCGGCCGGCGCTGGAGCGGGCCGATCCGGACGGGGACTGAGCGGTCCGGGGGCGGCCGCGGCCGCCCCCGCGGACGGCGGCCACCGAACCGCCCGGACCGCGCGTGCGCCGTCCGGGCGGGGTCCGGCCCGGTGGTTCAGTCCCGTGCCACGCCCAGGACCGTCGCCTCCAGGTACTCCTGCGGCTCCTCGTACTGACTCACGTCGGCCGGGTTGTAGCGCGGGGTCTGCCGCGACCAGTCGAGATTGCCGCGCATCCAGCTCTGCATGCCCTCCAGGTACGGCGTGAGCATCCAGGACAGCTGCGGGTACGCGGCCAGCAGCTCGGCCTCGGCGCTGAGGAAGCGCTCCGTCTCCGCCGCGATCTCCGCGCAGACGTGTTCGAGCGCCCGCCGCTCCCCGTAGCCGCGATGGTGCCGGACCAGATGGACGAGATTGTGGATCTCGCCGAGCACCTGTTCCTTCTCGTACGAGTACACGTCGTTGGCCCAGCACACGACATTGCACGAGGCTTCCAGCGCGGTGATGAACCGGGAGTCGTTGTGGATCGACTCGGGAGCCTCGATCCCGGCGACGATCTCTATCAGGTCCATGCAGACATGTATCGCACCGGTGTGGCGGCGCTTGGCGATGTACGTCTCCTCGGACGGCACCACACCGGCGGCCCGGTTCCCCGCCTCCCACGTGGTGGCCGTCGTGAGATACGTGGTGAGGTGCCAGCCGAACCGGGTGCGCCAGTGCGCGGCGGCGGTCGGCGTCGTCCGCTCCCACAGATCGGCCAGGGCGATCACGGCGGCGGGCAGCTGTCCCTCCGGCAGGGTGCCCGGGGTGTCGCCCCCGATCACGGCCCGCATCAGATCGACCACGTCCCGCACCCGCTCCGGGCTGCGGCCGAGATGGCCGTCGTCGAGCTGGTCGTCGACGAGAAACAGCCATACGAACCAGTCGGCGACGAGGTCGAGATTCTTGCTGTCCGCGGTCGGATACACCATGCCGACGAATGAGCCGAAGTCCGCCTGCGCGAAGCGGTCCCTGGCCGAATCACGGTGCACCAGGCCGGTGTTGCGCGTCCATTCGTCGAGGTGGACCCTGGTGTGCCCGACGTGCGGGTTGGTTCGCTGGGGGAACGGGCAGTAGATGTCCGGCAGTTCGCTCTCCACGGGTGGGTCGTGATCCTCTCCGGTCGTACGTGTGACGGAAGTTGTGACCCTTCCGGCTGTTCCTCCGGGGCGTAGACGAGACCCACGGGACCTGCGGCTTTGAAGCTACCCGACCCCTTGTCACCAGGTCCAGGGAAGATGATCGGGAATGATTCGAACGTCCCTCGGGTAGTGTCCGCGGGCAAGGCAGGTTCCACTTGCCCGGGACTCCCGCCCGGTTCCTTCGGAGGAACATCTGAACGCGGGTGTCCTTTGTTGTGTCTTCGTGGAAGCGACCTGCTCCGTTTCGTGTGAAAAAATGAGCGTTATGCGTTTTCTTGAGCCCGGTACTGGTCGTTACACAGAGTCCCCCTCGGTCCCGTACGACCTCACGTACGACGACGTCTTCATGGTCCCGGGCCGTTCGGCAGTCGGTTCCCGCCAGGGTGTCGATCTCTCCTCGCCCGACGGCACCGGCACCACCATCCCGCTCGTCGTCGCGAACATGACGGCCATCGCGGGCCGGCGGATGGCCGAAACGATCGCCCGCCGCGGTGGGCTCGTCGTCATCCCGCAGGACATCCCGATCGAGGTCGTCACCGACGTCATCTCCTGGGTGAAGACGCGGCACCTGGTGCTCGACACGCCGATCGTGCTGGCCCCGGGCCAGACGGTCGCCGACGCCCTGTCACTGCTGCCGAAGCGCGCGCACGGCGCGGGCGTCGTCGTCGACGAGGAGCAGCGGCCCCTCGGTGTCGTCACCGAGCACGACCTGACCGGCGTCGACCGCTTCACCCAGCTCTCCGAGGTCATGTCCAAGGACCTGGTGCTGCTCGACGCGGACATCGACCCGCGCGACGCGTTCAACAAGCTGGACGGCGCCAACCGCAAGCTCGCCCCCGCCGTCGACGCGGAGGGCCGGCTCGTCGGCATCCTCACCCGTAAGGCCGCCCTGCGCGCCACCCTGTACACCCCCGCCACCGACGCCGACGGCAGGCTGCGGATCGCCGCCGCCGTCGGGATCAACGGCGATGTCGCGGGCAAGGCCAAGCAGCTTCTCGACGCGGGCGTCGACACGCTCGTCGTGGACACCGCCCACGGCCACCAGGAGTCCATGATCAGCGCGGTCCGGGCCGTCCGCGCGCTCGACCCGCACGTCCCGATCGTCGCGGGCAACATCGTCGCCGCCGAGGGCGTGCGCGACCTCATCGAGGCCGGCGCGGACATCATCAAGGTCGGTGTCGGCCCCGGCGCCATGTGCACCACCCGGATGATGACCGGTGTGGGCCGGCCGCAGTTCTCCGCCGTTCTGGAGTGCGCCGCCGAGGCCAGGAAGTACGGCAAGCACGTCTGGGCGGACGGCGGCGTCCGGCACCCGCGCGATGTCGCCATGGCGCTCGCCGCGGGCGCGTCCAACGTGATGATCGGCTCCTGGTTCGCCGGAACGTACGAGTCGCCCGGCGACCTCCAGCAGTCCGCCGACGGCCGCTTCTACAAGGAGTCCTTCGGCATGGCGTCCGCGCGCGCCGTGAAGAACCGCACCTCGGACGAGTCCTCGTACGACCGGGCCCGCAAGGCGCTCTTCGAGGAGGGCATCTCCACCTCGCGGATGTTCCTCGACCCGGCCAGGCCCGGCGTCGAGGACCTGATCGACTCGATCATCGCGGGCGTCCGCTCCTCCTGCACCTACGCCGGTGCGGCCTCCCTGGCGGAGTTCGCCGAGAAGGCGGTCGTCGGGGTGCAGAGCGCCGCCGGCTACGCCGAGGGCAAGCCGCTGCACGCCAGCTGGAGTTGATCCCGAAGCGCCGCAACGCCGGTGCCCCTCCAGGCCGTTCGGGCCCGGAGGGGCACCGGCGTTTTCAGGTGCTTTCACCGGATGGCACGGATGTCCGGTTCCGGCCCCGGCGGACTCGGCCATCCGGTTCAACCCCATTGGAATGTAAGTAACATGAAGCCCCATCAGCTGCCCGTTCCTCCGTGGTAAGGGATCTCATGTCCTTCTTCACCGACCTGGCTCATCAGTACATCGACGGAGAGTGGAGGCCGGGCAAGGGCTCCTGGGACATCATCGACTTCAATCCGTACAACGGTGAGAAGCTGGCCTCGATCACGGTCGCCACGGCCGACGAGGTGGACCAGGCCTACCGGTCCGCGCAGGACGCCCAGCGGGCCTGGGGCGACACCAACCCGTACGCCAGGCGGATGGTGCTGGAGCGGGCGCTGCGCATCGTCGAGGAGCGCGAGTCCGAGATCGGCGACGCGATCGTCGCGGAACTGGGCGGCACCCGGCTGAAGGCGGCCTTCGAGCTGCACCTCGCCAAGGAGTTCCTGCGGGAGTCGGTCCAGCTCGCGCTGCGGCCCGCCGGGCAGATACTGCCTTCGCCGACCGAGGGCAAGGAGAACCGTGTCTACCGGGTGCCCGTCGGCGTCGTGGGCGTCATCAGCCCCTTCAACTTCCCGTTCCTGCTGTCGCTGAAGTCGGTCGCCCCCGCCCTGGCCCTCGGCAACGCGGTGGTGCTCAAGCCGCACCAGAACACCCCGGTCTGCGGCGGCACGCTGGTGGCGAAGGTGTTCGAGGAGGCCGGACTGCCGGCCGGCCTCCTGAACGTCGTGGTCACCGACATCGCCGAGATCGGTGACGCGCTGCTGGAGCACCCCGTTCCGCAGGTCATCTCCTTCACCGGCTCGGACAAGGTGGGGCGGCACGTCGCCACGGTCTGCGCGGCGAACCTCAAGCGCGCCGTGCTCGAACTCGGCGGCAACAGCGCGCTGATCGTCCTCGACGACGCCGATCTGGACTACGCCGTGGACGCGGCCGTGTTCAGCCGTTACGTGCACCAGGGCCAGGTCTGCATGGCCGCCAACCGGATCCTGGTCGACCGGGCGGTGGAG
Source organism: Streptomyces sp. NPDC059832 (assembly GCF_042731715.1). Classification (NCBI taxonomy): domain Bacteria; kingdom Bacillati; phylum Actinomycetota; class Actinomycetes; order Kitasatosporales; family Streptomycetaceae; genus Streptomyces; species Streptomyces sp. NPDC059832. Next base: position 412,351 of record NZ_JBHWIY010000005.1, read on the forward strand.
AAGGAGTTCACCGAGAAGTTCGTCGCCAAGGTCGCCTCGCTGCCGGTCGGCGACCCGGCCGACCCGGAGACCGTGATCGGCCCACTGATCAACTCCTCGCAGGCCGAGGCCATTTCCTCGCTCGTCGAGCAGACCGTGGCGGCCGGTGCGACGGCCCTGCTGCACGGCCGGGCCGACGGCAATCTGGTGAGCCCGTCCGTGCTGACCGGGCTGGCCGCCGATTCCCCCGTCCTGTCCCAGGAGATCTTCGGGCCGGTCGCGCTCCTCGTGCCGTTCGACGGCGAGGACGAGGCGGTACGGATCGCCAACGACACCCCGTACGGCCTGAGCGGTGCGGTGCACACCGGTGACATCGAGCGCGGCGTACGGGTCGGGCAGCGCATCCACACCGGCATGATCCACATCAACGACGGCACGGTCCACGACGAGCCGATCGTCCCCTTCGGCGGCGAGAAGAGCTCCGGCCTCGGCCGGCTGAACGGCGACGCGATGGTCGAGGCCTTCACCAGCCAGAAGTGGATCTCGGTGCAGCACGGCCGCTCGCGGTTCCCGTTCTGACCGGTCACGCCCTGCGGTGAGCGCGCCCGGCCGGGCGCGCCATGGTCTACTTCGGGGGCGGCCCGCGCCGCCCCCGACACCGGCCATCGCAGAGAAGTGACCCGCCCGAAGTGCGCCTGAACGACCTCGACGAACGCATCGTCCACGCCCTCGCCGAAGACGCCCGGCGCTCCTACGCCGACATCGGCGCGATGATCGGCCTGTCCGCGCCCGCCGTGAAACGCCGCGTGGACCGGCTGCGCGCCGAGGGCGCCATCACCGGCTTCACCGTCCGGGTGGACCCGGCGGCGCTGGGCTGGGAGACCGAGGGGTTCATCGAGATCTACTGCAGCCGCAACACCTCGCCGGAGGCGATCAAGCAGGGGCTCGCGCGCTATCCGGAGATCGCTTCGGCGTCCACGGTGACGGGGGAGGCCGACGCGATCGTGCAGGTCTTCGCCGCGGACATGCGCCACTTCGAGCAGGTCCTGGAGCGGATCGCGGGCGAGCCGTACGTGGAGCGGACGAAGTCCGTGCTGGTGCTGTCGCCGTTGCTGCGCCGGTACTCCTCGGGCGCGCCGGAGTAGGTGCCGGGCGGGCCGGCCGACTGTCCCGCGTGAGACCTGGGTCACCCTTTTGACCTGCGACGACGCCCCACGCAATGAATCGCCGCCGGTGGCCGTCGGCGCGCAATGGATCGACGGTGTACGCGCAACGGTCGCGCCTTGTCGGGCCCGAGCGGCGGACCGTACCGTCGATACGTCCCCGCCCCGCCCGCACCGTCCGAGGTCAGCCATGCCGCCGTTGCGCACCGCCCTGCTCCAGAGCTCCGGACGACCCGGGCACGTGGACGAGAACATCGAGACGCTCGGCGAAGCCGCACGGCGGGCGGCCGAGGCCGGGGCGCGACTGCTGGTCTGCCCCGAACTGTTCCTGACCGGATACGCCATCGGGGCCGATGTGCCCCGGCTGGCCGAGCCGGCCGACGGGCCGTCCGCCCTGGCCGTCGGCGAGATCGCCGCACGGCACGGGCTGGCCGTCCTCTACGGCTACCCGGAGCGCGCCGGCGAGCGGATCTTCAACGCCGCGCAGCTCATCGGTCCGGACGGGGCGGCGCTCGCGAACTACCGCAAGACCCACCTCTTCGGCGGCTTCGAGCAGGAGTGGTTCACCCCGGGTGAGCGGACCGTGGTCCAGGCCGAACTGGACGGCGTACGCGTCGGGATCATGATCTGCTACGACGTCGAGTTCCCGGAGAACGTCCGCGCGCACGCCCTCGCGGGCACCGATCTGCTCCTGGTGCCCACCGCGCAGATGCACCCCTTCCAGTTCGTCGCCGAGTCCGTCGTGCCGGTCCGTGCCTTCGAGAACCAGATGTACGTGGCATACGTCAACAGGACCGGCCCGGAAGGCGAGTTCGAGTTCGTCGGGCTGAGCTGTCTGGCCGGCCCCGACGGCACCGTCCGCACCCGCGCCGGACGCGGCGAGGAACTGGTCGTCGGCGAGGTCGACCCCGATTTCCTGAGCGCCTCGCGCGCCGCCAACCCGTATCTGCACGACCGCCGCCCCGGTCTGTACGGCTCCCTCGTCTGAGCCCGCACCCCACCGTTCCACCTTCATTCGCGCAAGGAGTCCCTGCCCCATGACGTCCACGGTGCCCAACGCCGTCCAGCACACCGACGCCACCGAGCCGATCACCATGTTCGGACCGGACTTCCCCTACGCGTACGACGACTTCCTGGCGCACCCGGCCGGCATCGGCCAGATTCCCGCGACCGAGCACGGCACCGAGGTCGCCGTCATCGGCGGCGGACTCTCCGGCATCGTCGCCGCGTACGAGCTGATGAAGATGGGGCTCAAGCCCGTCGTCTACGAGGCGGACGAGATCGGCGGCCGGCTGCGCACCGTCGGGTTCGACGGATGCGACCCGGAACTCACCGCCGAGATGGGCGCGATGCGGTTCCCGCCGTCCTCCACCGCGCTCCAGCACTACATCGACCTGGTCGGCCTGGAGACCAGGCCGTTCCCCAACCCGCTCTCCGCGGCCACCCCGTCGACCGTCGTCGACCTCAAGGGCGAGTCGCACTACGCGCGGACCATCGACGACCTGCCGCAGGTCTACCGCGATGTGATGGACGCCTGGAACCGGTGCCTGGAAGAGGGCGCGGACTTCTCCGACATGAACCGCGCGATGCGCGAGCGCGACGTGCCGCGCATCCGGGAGATCTGGGCGAACCTCGTCCAGAAGCTCGACAACCAGACCTTCTACGGATTCCTCTGCGACTCCGACGCCTTCAGGTCGTTCCGGCACCGGGAGATCTTCGGCCAGGTCGGCTTCGGCACCGGCGGCTGGGACACCGACTTCCCCAACTCCATCCTGGAGATCCTCCGCGTCGTCTACACCGAGGCGGACGACCACCACCGCGGCATCGTCGGCGGCAGCCAGCAGCTCCCGCTGCGGCTCTGGGACCGCGAGCCGCAGAAGATCGTCCACTGGCCGCTCGGCACGTCCCTGTCCTCGCTGCACGAGGGCGAGCCGCGCCCCGCCGTGACCCGGCTGAACCGCACCGCCGGCAACCGGATCACCGTCACCGACGCCACCGGCGACATCCGCACCTACCCGGCCGCGATCTTCACCGGGCAGTCCTGGCTGCTGCTCTCGAAGATCGACTGCGACGACGCGCTCTTCCCGATCGACCACTGGACGGCGATGGAGCGCACCCACTACATGGAGTCGTCCAAGCTCTTCGTTCCCGTCGACCGGCCGTTCTGGCTGGACAAGGACGCGGCCACGGGGCGGGACACCATGTCGATGACGCTCACCGACCGGATGACCCGGGGGACGTACCTGCTGGACGACGGCCCCGACCGGCCCGCCGTCATCTGTCTCTCGTACACCTGGTGCGACGACAGTCTGAAGTGGCTGCCGCTCTCCCCGAACGAGCGCATGGACGTCATGCTCAAGTCGCTCGGCGAGATCTATCCGGACGTCGACATCAGGAAGCACGTCATCGGCAACCCGGTGACCGTCTCCTGGGAGAACGAGCCGTGGTTCATGGGGGCGTTCAAGGCCAATCTGCCGGGCCACTACCGCTACCAGCGGCGGTTGTTCACCCACTTCATGCAGGACCGGCTGCCCGCCGACCGCCGGGGCCTGTTCCTCGCGGGCGACGACATCTCCTGGACGGCCGGATGGGCCGAGGGCGCCGTACAGACCGCGCTCAACGCCGTCTGGGGCGTGATGACCCAGTTCGGCGGCGCGACCGATGCGACGAACCCCGGCCCCGGCGACGTTTTCGACGACATCGCCCCGGTCGAACTCCCGGAGGACTGAGCCGTCTTGCGGCTTCCGTTACGCGGGCCGGCAGACGCTGCGCTGCCGGCCGAGGCCCGAGATCTCGACCTCCATCACATCGTCCGGGCCCAGGTAGGGGAAGCGGCCGGACAGCGCCACGCCCTGCGGGGTACCGGTGTTGACGATGTCACCGGGCTCCAGCACCAGGTACTGCGACAGATGGTGCACCAGATGTGCCACGCTGAAGATCATGTCCGCGGTGCTGGAGTCCTGCCGCGGCTCGCCGTTGACGTAGCTGCGCAGCCGCAGCCGCTGCGGGTCGCCGACCTCGTCGGCGGTCACCAGCACCGGGCCCAGCGGGTTGAACGTGGCGCAGCTCTTGCCCTTGGACCACTGGCCGCCCGACTCCTCCAGCTGGAAGGCGCGTTCGGAGACGTCGTTGCTGACGGCGTAGCCCGCGATGTGCGCGGCGGCGTCGGCGGGGGAGTCCAGGTAGGAGGCGCGACGGCCGATGACGACGGCCAGCTCCACCTCCCAGTCCGTCTTCTTCGAGCCGCGCGGGATCAGGACGTCGTCGTACGGGCCGACGACGGTGTTCGGCGACTTGTAGAAGAGGATCGGCTGCTCGGGCGGCTCGGCACCCGACTCCGCCGCGTGGGCGGCGTAGTTCTGGCCGATGCAGAGCAGCGCGGAGGGCCGGGCCACGGGCGCGCCGATCCGCTGACCGGTGATGTCGATCTCCGGGAGCACCGGCTCGGCGGGCACCAGGTGCGGATTGTCGGCGAGCGCGGCGAGGAACGCGCCGTCGACGTCGTCGGTGACGCCGGACAGGTCGTAGTGACGGCCCTCGGGGCAGACGAGGACCGGGCGCTCGTGGCCCGGCTCGCCGATGCGCATCAGTCGCATGAAGTGAAATCTCCTGAACGGTACGGGGGTTGGGGCTCTCTGGGGCCTTGTCGCAGCAGGGCCGGTCCGGAGGTGATCCGCCGGGACAGCCCTCAGTGCAGGCGGGCGAGGGCGTCGGCGGAGACGGCGTGGACCGGCGGGTGTCCGGCGAGCAGCCGCAGCACCTCGTCGACCGCGCCGGCGCCGAGCCGCTGCCGGCACTCGACGGTGCCCGCCGCCTGGTGCGGGGTGAGCAGCACGTTCGGCAGGGAACGGAAGGGGTGGCCGGTGGGCAGCGGCTCGTCGTCGAAGACATCGATCGCCGCGTCCAGCCGGCCCCGGGCCAGCTCGGCGAGGAGCGCGTCCTCGTCGACCAGCCACGATCTGGCGGTGTTCACCAGACCCGCCCCGTCCGGCATCAGCGCCAGCTGCGCGGCGCCGATCATCCGGTGGGTCTCCTCGGTGACCGGGGCGTGCACGGCCACGATCCTGCTGCGCGAGAGCAGCGTCTCCAGGGGTACGGACTCCACGCCGAGCGCATCGGCGTCCGCATCGGACAGGTACGGGTCGGTGACGCCCACCCGCGCCCCCATCGCCCGTACCAGGGCGATGTAGGCGCGCCCGGTGCGGGAGGCGCCGATCACGCCGATGTCGCTGCCGTGGATCTCGTGGCGCGGCGGCGCCTCGCTCGCCGCCGCCCACTCCAGCCCGCCCCGCAGCGCGTGGTCGAAGCGGTGGACGCGGTGGAGCAGCGAGAGCGTGAACGCGAGGGCCACCTCGGCGACCGGGCGGGCCATCTCGTCACCGGCCTGGGTGACCAGGATGCCCCGCCGGAACACCTCCTCGGTGACATAGGGCGCGACCGCCGAACCCGTGTGCGCCACCAACTCCAGCCGGTCGGCGTGGGACAGCAGTTCGCTGTCCACCCGGGGCGCCCGCCACGAGGTGATCAGTGCACGGGCCCCGGGCAGCGCGGCCACGACCGCCGCCCGGTCGGAGTGGTCGTCGACGACGGTGAGTTCGGCCGCCCGCTCCAGCGCCCGCCACACCTCGGCGGTGAAGAACTGGGCCCGCAGGTCCGGCGGTACGGCGACGACCACCCGGGAGCGGTCGGCAGGATCAGGAGAGCCAGGCATCGAGGTGCTCCGCAACGAAGGCGTCATCGGTCAGCCAAGGGTAGGCCGCGGCCACCCGGCTGATCTCCTCGGCCTGTCCGGGCGAGAGCGTCTCGGCCGGGTCCAGGCACCGGATGTTCGCCAACAGACCCTGCCGGCGGAGCACTTCGTGCACCCCGGCGATGCAGCCGCGGAACGCGCCGCGCACATCGAAGACCGCGCTGTTGGCATCGGTCAGCTCGGGGCGCCGGGCCAGGCAGCGCACCATCGCCTCGTGGTCCCCGCCGCGCGCCCTGCGGACGTCGTCCAGGAGCGTCACCGCGGAGCCGGTCCACACGGCCCACTGGCCGAGGAGCCCGCCCGCGAACCAGCGCGGTGTGCCGCCCGCCGTCTCGTACGGGGTGAGCAGATCACCGATGATGTCGTCGTCGTTGCCGGTGTACAGCGCCACCTCGTCGGCCCGGTCCGCGGCGGCCACGGCGCGTACGACATCGGCGGTCCGGTAGCGGTCGAACGGGGCGATCTTCACCGCGGCGGTGTTCGGCAGATCGGTGAACGACGACCAGAAGTGCGGCGACAGATACCGTCCGCCGACGGCCTCCTGGAGGTAGAAGCCGATCACCGGCAGCACTTCGCCGACCGCCCGCGCCCGCTCCAGCAGCCCCTTCTCGTCCGCACCGGGCACGGCCGGGCTGAGCAGCACCGCGTCGTAGCCGAGCTCGGCGGCGGTCTCGGCCTCCGAGACGGCCTGCGCCGTGTAGCCGCAGGCACCGGCGACCTTGATGAACGGCCGGCCGGCCTCGGCGTCGATCGTCTCGGCGGCGAGCTCCAGGACCGGCCGGAACAGGCCGACCTCCGGTTCGCGGATCTCGAACTGGGTGGTGTGCACGGCGACGGCGACGCCGCCCGCGCCCGAGGCGAGGTAGTAGCGGGTCAGCGCACGCTGCCGGCGCTCGTCGAAGGAGCCGTCGTCGTGCAGGGCGAGCGGGTGCGCGGGGATCACGGCACCGTGGGCGAGCGCGTCCAGGGCGGGGGTCGACACGAGGGAGGGAGTGGACATGGAGTGGATCAGAACCTTCCGTCACGGACCTGGAACTTGGTGGGCTTGCCGGACAGCGGCAGCCCGCGGCGCAGCCAGTCGGCCTGCCACTCGACGAGGGTGCGCAGGGCGACGTCCGGGTAGCCGAACAGCGCGTGGCAGCGGCTCGCGTCGGAGAGCAGCGCGGTGGGCGCCTCCTCGCCGGCGAGGACCGGCTCCTTGCCGAACTCCTCGCCGAACCACTGGGCGATGCGGCGCACCGAAGCGGTCTCGGGGCCGGTGAGGTTGAGGGTGAACGCCTCGCCGTCGGTGGCGTGCAGCAGCGAGCGCAGGGCGACCTCGTTGGCGTACCCCTGCCACACCACATTGGCGTGACCGGTCGTCACATCGACGGGCTCGCCCGCCTGTACGCGGTGGGCGATGTCGGCGAGGACGCCGTAGCGCAGGTCGACCGCGTAGTTGAGGCGGATGTTGGCGACCCGGGTGCCGCGGGTCAGCGCCGCGTGGCCGAAGATCCGCTCCCGGCCCAGGCACGACATGGCGTACTCGCCGACCGGGCCGACCGGGTCGCTCTCGGTGCAGCCGCCGGAGGAGACCGGCATCAGCGGGTACACATTGCCGGTGGAGAACGCGGCGATCCGCGCCCCCGACCAGCGGCGCGCCACCCGGTCCGGCATCGCGGCGTTCACCGCCCAGGCGTGCGAGGGGGCCCCGGCGGAGCCGAACTTGGCGCCGACCATGAAGACGATGTTCCCGGCGTCCGGCAGTTCGGCCAGATCGGCGGCCGGGTCCATCAGGTCGAAGGCCACGGTGGAGACCCCGGCGGCCTCCAGCTCGTCCGCGGCGGCCTTGTCGGACCAGCGGGAGACCGCGTACACGGTCACGTCCTGGCGGCCCGCGGCGTCCAGCGCCCGGCGGGCGAGCCGGCACAGGCTGGGGCCCATCTTGCCGCCGGCGCCGAGCACCAGCAGATCGCCTTCGAGGCGGCCGAGATCGGCGACGAGCGCGGGGGAGGGGGTGGCGAGCCGCTCTTCGAGTGCGGCCTCATCGGTGAACATTGGTGGCTATCCCTTGATTCCGGACGCGGTGACGCCCTCGGTGAAGTAGCGCTGGCCCACCATGTACGCGGCGAAGATGGGCACGAACGCGATGACGGAGCCGGAGAGCACCACATTGAGCGGCACGTTCTGCTGCTGGAGCGAGGCGATGCCGACGGTGAGGGTGCGCATGTCGGTGGACTGGCCGATGACCAGCGGCCACAGGAAGTCGTTCCAGTGCCACAGGAAGACGAAGACGCCGAGCGTGGCCAGGATCGGCTTCAGCAGCGGCAGCACGATCCGGTAGAAGATCTGCCACTCGTTGCAGCCGTCGAGCCGGGCCGCCTCGAAGAGTTCGTCCGGCAGCCCCTGGATGAACTGCCGCATCAGGAACACCGCCTGGGCGTTGGCCAGGGTCGGCACGATCAGACCCCAGTACGTGTCCACGCCGCCCAGCTTCGCGATCATCGCGAAGGTCGGGATCATCGTGACGTGGTAGGGGACCATCACCATCGACAGGAACGACCAGAACATCGTCTCCCGGCCCGGGAAGCGCTTCTTGGCGAAGGCGTACCCGGCGAGCGAGGCGAGCAGCAGCACGCCGACGACCGAGACGACCGAGTAGATCAGCGTGTTGAACAGCCAGCGCGGCACGTCCTGGGAGTTCATGACGGTGTCGTACGCCTCGCCGGTCAGCGGCCACGGCAGCAGACTGCCGGGGAACTCGACCGCCGCGGACGGCTTCAGGGAGAGCACGACCATCGCGTAGAACGGGAAGACCGTCACGAGCGCGGCCACCGTCAGCAGCACGGCGCGGCCGATCCGGCCGGCCCGGGTGGGCCGCATGCCGTACGGGACGGTGTCCTGCTCCGAGAGCTTGCGCAGTTTGCGTTCGGCGCGGCGTGCGGCCCGGTCGGGAGCCGCGGGGGTCTTCGGCGCGGGCGGGGTCTCGGTCTGGGCGGGTGCTGCGGTCATGGTCACTGGTCCTTCCCGATCACGAGCCGCTGGATCACCGCGACCACCACGGTCAGCGCGAAGAGCGCGACGCCGATGGCGGAGGCGTAACCCAGGTCGAAGTACTTGAAGCCCGCGTCGTAGAGCTGGAAGACGAGCGTGTAGCTGGCGTTGGCGGGGCCGCCGCCGGTCATCGTGTAGACCGCGTCGAAGACCTGGAACGACGCCGTCGTCTCGATCACGGCGAGGAAGAACAGGGCGGGCTTGAGCTGCGGCAGCACGATGTACCGGAACCGCTGCCAGGGGCCCGCGCCGTCGGTGAGTGCCGCCTCCTCCAGCTCACGCGGAATGTCCTGCATCCGGGCCAGCAGGATGAGCATCCCGTACCCGAAGCGGGACCAGACGCCGACGATCGCGAGCGCGGGCAGCACCAGCACGTCGTCGGAGAGCCAGGAGCCCTCGGACATCCCGAACCAGCTCATCAGGGTGGACCACGGCCCACCGGTCGAGAAGATCCAGACGAAGACGGTGGCGGCCAGCACCAGCGAGGTGACGACCGGCAGGAAGAACACCGACCGGAAGAACTTGGCGCCGCGGAACGCGCGGCGGGTGATCAGCGCCAGGGACACCGAGGCGATGAGCGTGCCCGGCACCGCGAGCACGGTGTAGAGGACCGTGACCTTCAGCGCCTGCCAGAACAGCGGGTCGTCCCAGAGGCGGGTGAAGTTGTCCAGCCCGATGAAGCTGCCGCCGCCCGTGAGGGTGTAGTCGGTGAAGCTCATCAGCACCCCGGCGATGCCCGGACCGAACCGGAACGCCAGGAAGAGCAGGAAGCACGGAAGGACGAAGAGCAGGCCGATCCGGGCCTCGCGGCGCGCCTGCGGCCCGCTGCGACGGCCCCGGCGGGTTGGTTCCGCGACGACTGCCACGGGGATCTCCTTGCGGTACGGGGGAATTGAGGGAGGTCGGGGGCCAGGGTCTTTCGTCTGGATCAGGCTGGATCAGGGAGCGGGGTCCGGTGCGTGCGATCACAAGGCGGAGGAGGGAGTCAGGGCGGAGCCCTGGCGACCGACGACAACGCGGAGGGGGTCCCCCCTGGCCCTTAAGGCCTTGGGGGAGTGCGTGCCGGACCCCGCGAGCCCGGCCTGATCCAGACGAGAGGCCCAGGGCCCCCGGGGAGGGCGGTTCCGGGATCCGGGTGCGGCCGGATCCCGGAACCGCGCCCGATCAGCGGCCGAGCATCGCCTGAGCGGCCTTCTGCGCGGCGTTCAGCGCCTCCTGCGGGCTCTTCTTGCCCAGCAGCGCCGCCTGGATCTCCGGCGCGAGCACGCCCTGGACCTCACGGGCCTTGTCCTGGAGCGGGCCCACGGTCATGCTCGGCAGCGTGGCGCCGACCGCCGTCTGAAGGGCGTCGCCCGGGTACAGGTCGCCGCCGGACTTGCGGGCGGGGAAGTAGCCCGCGGCCTTCTGCAGGCCGGCCGCGTTCTTCGACTCGGCGACGAAGTTCAGCCAGTCACCGGTGTTCTTCTTGTCGGCGCCCTTCAGCATCGACAGCGCGCCGACCGTGCCGTAGCCGACCGACTTCGCGTCCTTCAGCGGCGGCTGGACGACGATGTTCTCCTTGCCCCAGAAGGGCTCGACGTCCGCCGGGGTGTTCTGCCAGGTGCAGGCGACCTTGCCCTTGGCGGTCGGGGTCTGCTCCAGCTTGGGCGTGGTCGTGACCAGGTCCTTGTCGGTGTAGCCGCCGGCGACGAGCTTCTTCAGGTACGTCAGGGCCTTGACACCGGCCGCGTCGTTGAAGGTGACGTTCTTGCCGTCCTCGGAGAAGACGTCGCCGCCGGCCTGCCACAGCAGCGGGTAGAAGGTCATGTTGAGTGTCTGCTGGGTGTCACCGTAGTAGGTGGTGGCGTAGTAGCCCTTCTCCTTCAGCTTCGGGGCCAGCGCTTCCAGCTCCGCCCAGCTCGTCGGGTAGGTCTTCTCGCCGATCGCGGCGAACACCCGCTTGTCGCAGATCAGCGGGTTGGCGCTGGTCAGGATCGGGGTGGCGAGGGCCTTGCCGTCGACCGTGACGGACTTCAGGGCGAAGTCCGTGTAGTCCGACTTGGCGTCGGCCGGCATGTAGTCGTCGGCCGGGACGATGCTCTTGGCGTACTTCGGCAGCTGGTCGGGGATCAGGTAGACCGCGTCCGGGCCCTTGCCGGAGGCGATCGCGGTGGCCAGCGCGGTGTCGCGGTTGGCCCACGGGAAGGTCTCCACCTTCACCTTGACGCCCGAGTGCTCCTTCTCGAACGCCTTGATCAGGCCGTCCCAGTACGCCTTGTTCTTGGCCTCGTCGAAGATGACCGGGTAGGTCCACATGGTGACGGTGTTGCCGTCGCTGCCGCTGCCGGAACAGCCGGCCAGCACACCGGCGGCGAGCGCGGTGGCCACGACGGGGGCGGCCAGGGCGCGGACTCTGGAACGGCGGGTGAGGAGACGGGACATGAGGTGGTCCTCCGAGGACGTGAGGGTGGGGCGGGAAGAAGGGGAGCCCGGTCCGGTCCGAACGACAGGCCCTTCAGGGGGAGTCACTGCGCCGGGACCGTCTGGACGGTGCCGGTGTGCCGGGCACGTTCGGCGGCGAACGCCGCGAGATGACTGCCGAGCGAGGTGGCGGGACCGGAGCGGACCGCCCCGGCATCACCCGTGGCGACGGCGGTGACGAACGCCTCGACGAGCGCGGCGTCCCCGCCACCGTGCCCGTCGGCCGCGTTCGAACCGGACGTGCCGAGTTCATGGACGGTGGACTCGCCGGTCCGGAAGTCCTGCACCGTGACCCGCTCGCCGTCGCCGATCAGCCAGCCGTGCGAGCCGAAGATCCGGGTCTGGCGGTGCGTCTGCTCGGTGAACGCCACCATCTGGAAGGTCGCGGTCACCCCGTCCGTCAGCTGCATGGCGAGGACCTGGTGGTCGACCACGTCGTTGTCGCCGCGGTACGCGCAGACGCCGTACGGGCCCTCGCGCAGCGCCTGGACGAGACCGGCCTCGTCGGTCGCCTCGGTGACATGGGTGACCGGCCAGACCGCGCCCTTCTCGCGCAGCGTCGGCATGTACAGCTTCAGCGCGCTGTACGGGCAGTCGGCCTCGACCGCACAGTCGAGACAGCGCCCGGCGGATCCGGCCGGAGCGTTCTGCGGCCGGAAGTGCTTCAGTCCGCCGAAGCTCGACACCTGCTCGATCCGGCCGCCCATCACGTACGTGATCCAGTCCAGGTCGTGGCAGGACTTGGCGAGCAGCATCGGGGAGGAGTCCTTCTCGCTGCGCCACGGTCCGCGCACATAGCTGTGGGCGTAGTGCCACCAGCCGACCGGCTCCAGATGGTCGAGGGAGACCAGCTGACCGAGCACGCCGGAGTCCACGACCTCCTTCACCAGGTCGGTGTACGGGGTGTACCGCATGACGTGGCACACCGCGAAAAGGACCCCGGACCGCTCCACGCCCTCGACGATCCGCCGGGTCTCCTCCTCGGTCGGGGCGAGGGGCTTCTCGGCGAGGATCGCGTAACCGGCCTCGGCCAGCGCCAGCACCGGCTCCACATGGAAACGGTCCTGGGTGGCGACGACGACGGCGTCGGCGATGCGGTTCTCGACCAGCGGCCGCCAGTCGTCGAATTCGACGGGTGCGCCGGCGGCGGCCCGCGCCGCGGGGCGCGGATCGGCTACGGCGACGAGCTCGGCGCGCTCGGGGTGCGCCTTGATCCACTCGGCGTACGTCAGACCGCGGTTGCCGGCGCCGACGAGCGCGACCCGTACGGGCCGGCCGGTGATCGGGGTATGCGTGGACACGGGAATCCCTGGTGTTCGATGGGTTGGGGTCTTTCGTTGGGATCAGGCAGGACCCCGCGAGCCCGGCCTGATCCGGACGAGAGGCCCCGAGGTGGTCAGAACCGCAGCGTGGCCGCGGTGTGGGCGACGCGGTCGCCCTCGTCCGGCAGCGCGGTGCGCTCGGTGCCGTCCTCGACGCAGCCGGTGTGCAGCAGGTGGCTGTCGCCGGTGAACGCCGCGGGCCGCAGTTCGAGCCGGCCGCCGGTGAAGGTGGAGCCGGTGGCCCGGTAGCGGTTGGGGCCCTCGGTGACCAGCACATGGGCGGTGCCCTTGGGCGCGGTCGAGTCGAGGCCGGTGAGCTGCCAGCCGACGGTCCGTCCGGAGCCGGTACGGGCGAGCAGGGCGCCATCCTTGTTGGTGCCGCTCAGACGCGTTCCGTCGATGCGCAGCCGCTGGTCCTTCGCCGAGGTCAGCTTCAGTCCGGTGTCGCGGAGTTCGCCGCCGAGGACGGTGATGTCGGCGTGCGCGAGCGAGACCGGGGCGGTGTCCTTGGAACCGGTCAGCGTGCACTGGTCCAGGGTGAGCGGGCCGGTGCCGTTGAGGACCGCGCCGTCGACGCCCTTGAGGGTGCTGCGCTGGATGGTGAGCGGCGCGGTGACGTTGGCCTGGGTGATCTCCGCGCCCGCCGCGAACGCGAACGAGGAGTCGGCGATCACATTGGGGCGGGCGGAGAGGTCCGAGGCCCGGGAGACGATCAGCGGACCCGTGGCCGTACAGCCGCGCATCTGCACACCGTCGGCGTTGACCCAGAGCATTCCGGAGCCGGCAAGGGACTTCTTGCCGATGACCAGCACGTCCTCCAGGGTCAGATCGGTGATCTTGACCCGGGCCACGAACCAGGAGCAGGCGTGCCGGCGCACGGTGATCCGCTTGGCCCTGCCGCCCCAGGCGGCACCGGAGTTGGCGAAGGTCATCAGTCCGGAGTTGCCGGTGTAGACGAGGTCGTGCTCGAACTGACCGTGGGTCACGAACGGGCCCTCGTCGTCACCGTCGCCGTGGCAGTTGGTGACGTAGCAGTAGGCGGAGGCCGTGAAGTCGTTGAGGTGACGGGCGTTGGAGGTGTGACAGTCCTCCACGTGTCCGTACAGGCAGTAGATCTGCTGGGTGAGGTAGCCCGCGCCGCCGTAGGTGACGGACTTCGGGTTGGTCAGCGAGCACTGCTCGGTGCGGTAGTACGTGCACCAGCGGCGCATCACCACCGGCCAGAAGGTGCCGATGGCCTCGATCCCGGAGACGTCGCACCGCACCGCGTACTCGTAGGCGACCGGGTGCGAGCCGGTCATCTCGTCCTCGCCCCAGCCCTCGAAGACCATGTTGCGGACGTGGGCGCGGTCGACGGGCTCGACCCGGGTCCAGGTCAGCGTGCGGCCCGCCGCCAGGTCCCAGCCGATCTGGTAGTTGACCCGGACGTGCGTCGGGTCGACCACATCGGTGACCTGGACGAGACGCTGGATCTCCTTCTCGTACTTCCCCGCCAGGGCGTCGATCTCCACGGCCCACCACTGGCCGACGGCGAACTTCGACGAGTCGCCGACCTCGAAGAGGTCCGAGAGGTCCGGCATCGCCGCGCCCAGGGTGTGCCTGACGGTGGTGTCGGTGACGGTGCCGCGGAAGGAGAGGACGGCGCCGAAGGGGTTGTCGTGGGTGTTCTTCTCGATGCCTTCGGTGCGTATGCGGTGGCCGCCGAAGTCGAGTTCGATGTCGGAGCGGTTGAAGAGGTGGCGTCGGGTGAAGAGGAGGTCGGTGTGGGCTTCGATGCGGTGGACGCTGTTGTCGGCGATCATGGCGTCGAGGGCGGCGTCGGCGGGGGTCTTCGCGTCGAAGTGGCCGAAGGTGCGGAAGTCGAGGGTTCCGGTGTGGAGCTGGTGCCAGCGGCCGGTGCCGTGCTTGGCGGGGGCGATGACGGTGCCGCCGTTGTGCGCGGCGTCGGACTTCTTGTGCCAGCGCACGGCCATGGAGCCGCCGTCGCCGGGGGTGCGGTAGCCGGCGATCAGGACCTGGGTGCCGTCGTCGAGCGGCTTGGTGTTCAGGGCGCGCAGTGCGTCGACCGTGTCGACGCGGAGCACGTCGCCGGTGTGCGAGGGCGCGGCCTGCGCGGAACCGGCGGCCACGGCCGAACCGGCCATGACCAGACCGGCCAGACCCGAAGCCCGAAGAAGATTCCGGCGGGACGAGGCGGAGGTGTGGTGGTGCGGAACGCTCATGCGGACTTCGCCTTCCGAGAAGTGCGATAGGTGAGGGAGCGTTCCTGCGGGGGACTGCCATGAGGCGGATGGCTGAAAAGGGTCCGGTCGGCGGATGTCCACGGCGCGATGGGCAGGCGCCGGAACCAGGCCGGAAGGGGTAAATCGCCGGTGACCATGGAATGTCACCGCGGTTGGCAGGGAACCTACGGCGGGTTACACCGTTTGGTCAAGACCCGATTTCGTCGGAATGCGATGTGTCGGTGTCGGGCGAGGCGCCGTCCGAGTCGTCGACCCAGCCGAGCGAGAGGCTGATCCGGCGGGCCGCGTCCCGTACCTGGCCGCCCAGTTCCTGGTAGCGCCAGGCCGGCAGGCCGAGTTTGAGGCCGGTGATGGAGACCGCCCCGGCACACACCGAACGGTCGTCGAAGACCGGCGCGCCGATGCAGATGATGCCCTCGGCGTCCTCCTCGTCGTCCAGGGCGTAGCCGACCCGGGCGATGTCGCGCAGATGCGACAGGAAGGTCGCCGGGTCGGTGATCGTGCGGGAGGTGCGCCGGGGCAGCCCGAACCGCTCGACGACCGCGGCCGCCTCGCCCGGCGGCACGGCGGAGAGCAGCGCCTTGCCCAGGCCCGTGCAGTGCGGCAGCTCGCGCTGCCCCATCCGCAGATCGAGCCGGACGCGCTGGTCGAGCTCGACCTGGTCCACGACGACCGCGTGGCCGTCCTCGGGCACGGCGAGCCTGGACGCCATTCCGGTGGCCCGGGTCAGCTCGCGCAGGACCGGGTGGGCGACCCCGCGCAGGGACACCTGGGAGCGGGCCCGGTCACCGAGTCTGGCCAGGCTCATGCCGAGCCGGTAGCGGCGGTTCATGCCCTCGCCGTCGTCCGAGACGAGGCCGTAGGCGCGCAGGGTCTGGAGCATGCCGAAGGCGGCGCTCTTGGAGATGGAGCAGGCCTGGCCGACCTCCGTGACGCTCAGGCCGTTCCCCTGTGCGGGGGCGGCGAGCGCCTCAAGGATGTCCGCTGCCCTGGCCACGCTCTTGACCCAGTACTTCGGTTCTTCTGGGGCAGCACTGTTCGTCATAGCAGAACAGCGTAGTGCCTCGGAGAAGGCTCGAACGCGCTTTCTCTGTGAAGAAAGCGCGGAAACGGCCCTTCCGGGGTCCGAAAGGGTCTTGACCGGCCCCGGAGCCGCACGTAATATCCAGGCACTGTTCTGCTCTACAGAACAGTGTTCAGAAAAAGCGAACGCATCACCTGAAGCACCACCTCAAGCACCACGGATCATCCTCTTCCTGCGGCGACTGCCGGGCGGATGGCGCCAGGGATTCACGGGCCGGGCAGGGCCTGCGAAGACCGACGACTCTCGACGCAAGGAGCAAGCGATATGAGTTCAGGCCCGGTAGGCAACGAATCCGGAGCCCGACTCGCCGAGCGCGCCCGCCAGGTCGTACCCGGCGGCGTGAACAGCGGTCAGCGCAGTGTTCCCGGACTGACCGACCTGGTCGTCACGGGGACGGACGGCGCACGGTTCCGTACCGCCGACGGACGCGAGTACACCGACTTCCACTCGGCGTTCGGCCCGCCCCTGCTCGGACACAACGACCCCGACGTGGCCCGCGCCACCGCGGAGGCCGGTGCCACCCTCGGCCACATGGGCGTCGGCGTCACCGAGGGCGAGGTCCTCCTCGCCGAACAGCTCACCGAGCTGATCCCCTCGATCGAGAAGGTGCTGCTCACCAGCACCGGCAGTGAGGCGACGTTCCACGCGCTGCGCGTCTCCCGCGCCGCCACCGGCCGTCGCCTGGTCGTCAAGTTCCAGGGCTGCTACCACGGCTGGCACGACTCCGTCAGCCTCAACGTCATCTCCGCACCCGAGAAGGTCGGCGGCCACGACCCGATCTCGACCGGCATCCTGCCCGAGGTCCTCGAAGCCACCCTCGTCCTGCCGTTCAACGACAGCGAGGCCGTCCGCCGCGCCTTCGCCGAGCACGGCTCCGACATCGCCGCCGTGATCGTCGAGCCCGTCCCGCACAACGTCGGGGCGCTCCTGCCGTACCAGGAGTTCCTCACCACGCTGCGCGAGGAGACCACGAAGGCGGGCAGCGTCCTGATCTTCGACGAGGTCATCACCGGCTTCCGCCACGACATCGGCGGCTGGCAGAAGATCTCCGGCGTCACCCCCGACCTCACCACCCTCGGCAAGGCCATCGCCAACGGCGCCCCCGTCGGCGCGATCGGCGGCCGCGCCGACCTGATGGACCTCTTCTCCACCCGCCCCGGCGCCCCCGCCTTCTTCGCCGGCACGTACAACGGCCACCCGTCCGTCGTCGCCGCCGCCCTCGCCACCCTGCGCAAGCTCCGCGAGGAGCCGGTCCATGAGCACGTCTTCCGGCTCGGCGAGCGTGTCCGCACCGAACTGACCGGACTGTACGAGCGCCTCGGCGTCCCCGCGGTCGTCACCGGCTACGGCTCCGTCTTCGTCAGCTACTTCATGCCCGGCGAGGCCCCCCGCACCTACGCGGACCTGCTGAACAACGACGCCTCGCTGTTCGTCGGCTACCGCCGCAAGCTCCTCGACCACGGCCTGTTCGAGCTGCCGCTCAACCTCAAGCGCAGTCACATCAGCTACGCGCACACCGACGCGGACGTGGACCGTCTCGTCGAGGGCACCGAGGCCGCGGTCAAGGCCGTGCTCGCCGACGGCGGCGCCCGCGACCTGGAGAACACCTCCACCATGGGCGGGGCGACCCGCTGATGCTGACTGTCAACCGCACCCGCCCGGCCGGCCCCGCCGGACGGATCACCCGTGTCGAGACCCTGATGCTCGGCACCTCCTGGCGCGACTTCGGCTACGTCCGGGTCCACACCGACGAGGGCCTGTCCGGCATCGGCGAGATCACCCACCCCTACCGCGTCCGCGAGGTCTGCGCGCTGACCGAGGCGCTGGCCCGGCGCCATCTCATCGGCGCCGACCCCTTCGACATCGAGGAGCTCTGGCTCCGCGTCTACCAGGGCGACTTCCTGCGCGGCGGCGACATGGGCGGCGTCGCCCTGTCCGGCCTCGACCAGGCGATGTACGACCTGATGGGCAAGGCGCTCGGCGTCCCCGCGTACCGGCTGACCGGCGGCGCCTGCCGGGACGACGTACGGGTGTACGCCAACGGCTGGTACACCGGCGAACGCGAGCCCGAGACCTTCGCGGCCAAGGCGAAGGAGACCGTGGCGAAGGGCTTCACCGCCCTCAAGTTCGACCCCTTCGGCCCCGGACTGCACGAGCTGGAACGCGCCGAGCTGCGCCGCTCCGTCGACCTGGTCGCCGCCGTCCGCGAGGCCATCGGACCGGACGTCGACCTCTTCATCGAGGGCCACGCCCGGTTCGCCATGCCGACCGCCGCCCGACTGGTGCGGGAGCTGGAACCCTTCGACATCGGCTGGTTCGAGGAGCCGATGCCCTGGACCCACATCGAGCGCTACGCGGAACTCCGGCAGCGCGCCGCGTTCCCGATCTCCGGCGGCGAGCACTTCCACAACCGCTACGAGTACAAGCAGCTCTTCGCCACCAACGCGGTCGACATCATCCAGCCCGATCTCTCCATGGCCGGCGGCTTCACCGAGGTCAGGAAGCTCGCCGCGACCGCCGACACCCACGGCATGCTCGTGGCCCCGCACAACTCCAACTCGCCGCTCTGCACCACCGTCTCGGTGCACGCGACGCTCGGAATCCCCAACTTCAAGATCCTCGAAACCTTCGACGGACTCCTTGAGGACTACGTCTTCGACGCGCTCAAGGGCACCCTCCCGATCGTCGACGGCCGCATCGGCCTGCCGACCGCACCGGGCCTCGGTGTCGAGCTCGTCGACGAGGTCTTCGAGGAACACCCGCCCAGCCACCGCTTCTGGAACATGTTCGCGGACGGCTGGGAGAAGCGGAACCGGACATGATCGTCGACGTCCACTCGCACCTCTTCCGGCACAGCCACGACTTCACCGACCCGTTCAAGTCCGACTCCGCCCGCGCCCACGCGGGCGAGGTCGACCTCACGGTGAAGTGGGAGGAGTACGCCGCCACCGCCCCCGAGGGCACCCGCACGATCGTCGTCGGCGGCAAGGCCCGGCGCAGCGGCCTCTGGGTCGACGACGCCGCCGTCGCCTCGTACACCGCACAGCACCCCGACCGGCTCATCGGCTACCTGTCCCTCGACCCCACCCAGCCCGGCTGGCAGGACGAACTCAGGTACGGCCACCAGGAACTGGGCCTGCGCGGCATCAAACTGATGCCGATGTACGCGGGCTTCGACCCGGCCGCCGAGGAGTACGACGAGCTGTACACGTACGCCGAACGGCACGGACTCCCGCTGCTCGTGCACACCGGCACCACCTTCGTGTCGAGCGCGCCGCTGGAGTGGGCGATGCCCCGCCACCTGGACGCGGTCGCCATCCGCCACCCGGAACTGCGGATGGTCCTCGCCCACCTCGGCCACCCCTTCGAGGGCGAGTGCATCGCGGTCATCCGCAAGCACCCGCACGTGTACGCGGACATCAGCGCTCTGCACTACCGGCCCTTCCAGCTCTGGCACAGCCTCCGGCTGGTCCAGGACTACGGGGTCTTCGACAAGCTGATGTTCGGCAGCGACTACCCGTTCACGACGGTCGACGACTCGGTGAAGGGGCTGCGGGAGATCGCCCGGATCCCCGGCATCCCCGGACTGCCGCCGCTCGACGCGGACGCGGTGGAGGAGATCATCCACCGGCCGTCGCTGGACCTGCTGGGCCTGAACGGCTGACCCGGCCGTTCCCCCGAACCTGCCGGTACGGTGCCGGGGTCATCCCCCTGTCGCCCGGCACCGACCGGCAGCCGGGCCGCCGCGCCATCACCCATGTGTCCCAGCGCGGCGGCCCGGACCCTTCCGGCGATCAGGACCGGACCCGACCCACCCGCTCCGTACCTCTCCGCCTCTCCGTACCTCTCCGCCTGGAGGAACCCCCGCCATGACCGCAGCCGTTCCGCCCCGCGGAACCGACCGCTTCGATCTGACCGGCCGCACCGCGGTTGTGACCGGGGCCGCCCGGGGCCTCGGCCGGTCCTTCGCCGTGGGACTCGCGGAGGCGGGCGCCGATCTGGTCCTCGTCGACCTGCCCGGTGCCGAGGGCGTCGCCGAGACCGCGGCGGCGATCGAGGCACTCGGCCGCGGCTGCCGGACGTACGGACAGGATCTCGCGGACATCGACGCGCTGCCCGGCTTCGTCGACGCCGTACGCGCCGAGGC
Source organism: Streptomyces sp. NPDC059832 (assembly GCF_042731715.1). Classification (NCBI taxonomy): domain Bacteria; kingdom Bacillati; phylum Actinomycetota; class Actinomycetes; order Kitasatosporales; family Streptomycetaceae; genus Streptomyces; species Streptomyces sp. NPDC059832. Next base: position 432,532 of record NZ_JBHWIY010000005.1, read on the forward strand.
GGGACCGCTGCACATCCTGGTCAACAACGCGGGCACGGCGGCACTGGAACGCTTCAACGAGATCACCCCCGCGAGCTGGTCGCACATCATGCGGGTCAATGTCGACGCCGTCTTCTTCCTCAGCCAGCGCATCGCCGAACACATGACGGCGGACTCGGTCGCGGGCCGCATCATCACCATCACGTCGAAGAACGCCCTGGTCGCGGAGGCCGGCCTGGCCCACTACAACGCCTCCAAGGCCGCCGCCCAACTGCTCACCGAGACCCTGGCGGTCGAACTCGCCCCGCACGGCATCACCGCCAACACCCTCGCCCCCGGCATGGTCGAGACGCCCATCGACGGCGAATTCCCCTTCGACCGGGAGGCCTTCGAATCCGCCTACCGCGAGCGCATCCCGCTCGGCAGGTACGCGCGGCCCGACGAGTGCGTCGGTGCGCTGCTGCTGCTCGCCTCGGACGCCGGGGCGTATCTCACCGGGGCACGCATCGTCGTCGACGGGGGAGTGCTGGCCGACCAGATGCCGCGTATGCGCTTCATGCCGCCGTACCGCAACACGATCTGACCGCGACCGACCGGCAGTCGGTTCTCACCGAGCACGCATCGACAACGCGAGGAGCGCCTGCGTCATGTCCGTCAATGCTTCGTCCCCTGCTCCGTCCTCCGCCTCGTCCTCCGCCTCGTCCCGCCGGAATCTTCTTCGGGCTTCGGGTCTGGCCGGTCTGGTCATGGCCGGTTCGGCCGTGGCCGCCGGTTCCGCGCAGGCCGCGCCCTCGCACACCGGCGACGTGCTCCGCGTCGACACGGTCGACGCACTGCGCGCCCTGAACACCAAGCCGCTCGACGACGGCACCCAGGTCCTGATCGCCGGCTACCGCACCCCCGGCGACGGCGGCTCCATGGCCGTGCGCTGGCACAAGAAGTCCGACGCCGCGCACAACGGCGGCACCGTCATCGCCCCCGCCAAGCACGGCACCGGCCGCTGGCACCAGCTCCACACCGGAACCCTCGACTTCCGCACCTTCGGCCACTTCGACGCGAAGACCCCCGCCGACGCCGCCCTCGACGCCATGATCGCCGACAACAGCGTCCACCGCATCGAAGCCCACACCGACCTCCTCTTCACCCGACGCCACCTCTTCAACCGCTCCGACATCGAACTCGACTTCGGCGGCCACCGCATACGCACCGAAGGCATCGAGAAGAACACCCACGACAACCCCTTCGGCGCCGTCCTCTCCTTCCGCGGCACCGTCACCGACACCACCGTCAGGCACGCGCTCTCCGGCAAGGTCATCGAGCTCACCGACACCTTCCCGGTCCCCGACGCCAAGGCGTTCGAGGTCGGTCAGTGGTGGGCCGTGCAGGTCGACCCGGTCGCGGGCGGCGGTGGTGACGAGCGCGAACTGCAGAAGCTGGTCGAGATCACCGAGATCGTCGACGCGGGACACATCCGGATCGGCTACCTCAACGGCTGGGAACTCGCCGCGGGCCGCAACCTCACCTGGACCCGCGTCGAACCGGTCCGCAACACGCACATCCGCAACATGGTCTTCGAGGGCGCCGGCCCCGACGAGTACACCGGCTCGCACCCCGTCAGCTTCGAGTACGCGGTGGGCTGCGACGTCTCCGGGATCCATGCCACCGGCACCTTCTGGCCGGTCATCATGCGCCGCTGGTGCACCCGCTTCCGCACCGAGGAGTGCTCGCTGAAGAACCCGCCCACCGTCGAGTACGGCGGCGCGGGCTATCTCACCCAGCAGATCTACTGCCTGTACGGGCGGGTCGCGGACTGCACCACCAGCAATGTGCGCCACCTCAACGACCTCACCGCCTCCGCCTACTGCACCGTGGTGAACTGCCACGGCGACGGCGACGACGCGGGCGGCAACCCCTTCACGACGCACGGGCAGTACGAGCACGATCTGCTCTTCGACGGCAACTCCGGACTGATGGACATCGCCAACTCCGGTGCGCAGTGGGGGATTTCCGCGAAGCGGATCACCGTGCGCAGACATGTCTGCTCCTGGTTCACCGCCAACACCAAGATCACCGATCTGACCCTGGAGGACATCACGGTGATCGCGCGCCCCACCTTCGACCAGGCCGGCACCCTCACCGTCAACGCCGACGGCGCCCAGGTGCGCGGCTGCACCGCGAAGACCTTCGCCGTCGCCCAGCGTTCCGCCCGCTCCACCCGGCCGACCACCATCAGCGACTGCTCCTTCGAGCCGCCCGCGGGCGCCGTCCTCGTACAGACCCCGGTCACCGCGCCCGTGCACTTCGTACGCTGCACGTTCAAGGGCGTCGACGGCGCGATCCTGCGCGGGGCGGGGCCCGTCCACTTCACCGACTGCACCGTCACCGGCGCCGAGAACGCGGCCCCGCTCTCGGTCGGATCCGCGGATCTGCGGATCGACGGCGGCAGTTACGACAACACCGGCATCGAACTCAGCGCCGTGCGCGACCAGCGGATCACCGTCACCGGCGGCGCCCGTCTCACCGGCAGCAACAAGGCCAAGGCGCTGCTCGGCCGTGCGGCCGGTCCGGGGAAGGTGACCTGGGACATCAGCGCGCTCAGCAGCGCCGCCTCCGACGCGGACACCGCCCATGTCCGCATCGATGACGGCACCAATCACTACGCGGCCACCGGGAGCCGCTTCACCGGTGGCACGCTCCACCTCGCCCCCGGTGCGCTGGACTCGGTCCTGCACACCTCCTGCGTGGAGGACGGGACGAAGCGCCGCGCGATGCCCGCGAACAGCGACAAGGCGCGCACGGACGGGAACCTGACCCTGTGACCGCCGCCATCCGGACCGCGACGGCGGCCGACGACCCGGCCCTGGCCGCCCTGTGGCAGCGGTGCTTCGAAGCCCCGCAGATCACCGCCCTGCACGCCCTCGACCCGGACCGCCACCGGCACACCTTCGTCGCGCAGAACGCCTCGGGGGACGGGATCGACGCGGTCGTCGTCTACGTACCGAGGCTGATCCGCGACGTGGACGGCACGCCGCGGCGGGTCGGCGGCATCGGCAGCGTCGCCACCCGTCCCGAGGCGCGGGGACAGGGGCTGGTGCGGCGGCTGCTGGTGGCGGCGGAGCACACCATGAGGGCCGAACAGTGCGCCTGGTCGCTGCTGTTCACCGGGACGCCCGGGGTCTACCGGGGCTCGGGATGGCAGGAGTTCGAGAGCACGTACACCGAGGGGGCGCTCGCGCCCTCGCCCGCCGCCGGGACGTACCGGATTCGCGAGGCCACCGCGCGCGACGCCGCCGAGGTGGCCGCGCTGCACCACGCGTACAACGCGAACCGGCCGCTCAGCTCGTTGCGGGCGCCGGAGGACTGGGCGGTGCGGATGCCCGCCTGGTACGGCCCGCTCGACCGGTCGCTGGTGGCCGAGGACCCCGGATCGGGAGCGCTCGTCGGCTGGATGGTGGCCCAGCACGAGGGGGAGTGCGTGGAGGTGCGCGAATTCGCGGGCGCCCCCGCATGTCTGGGCGAGCTGTTCGCCGCCGTCGGCGAACGGGGCCGGGCGGCGGGCCTGGGCCGGGCCCGGGTCCGGCTCCCCGACGCCCCCGGGGTCCGGGCGGCGCTGCCGTTCCTGCTGGCGGACGCCCGGCCGGTGGCGGAGCAGGTGGGCATGGCACGCCCGCTGCACGCCTCCGCGGACGCCGTCCGGGCCACGGTCACGGCACCCGGTGCGGTCCACTGGTACGGCGACTGCTTCTGAGGGCCGGGCGGGGCGCCGTCAGCGATACGGAGTGAGCAGACAGCGCCCCACCAGCCCCGCTCCCGCGTCCATCCGCTTTCTGAACTCCTCGGCCAGCAGCGGCACGTCACGCAGCCGCCACAGCACCAGCGCCGCCGACCAGGCCGCCTCACGGGCCCGCTCCAGACTCCACGATCCGAGCAGATGGGTGAGCGGGTCCGCGAGTTCCAGCAGATCGGGGCCGGGCATCAGATCCTCGCGGATCCGCTCCTCCAGCATCACGAGGAGATCGCCCACCCGGTCGAACTCGTCCTCCAGGGCCGGCGGGGCGCAGCCGAGCGTGCGGCAGGCGTCCACGACGGCGAGCGGCAGATCGTGGCCGATGTGCGCGTTGATGCCGGCCAGCGCGAACTGCAGCGGCCGTACGCCGGGATGGCGCCGGTACTGGAAGAGCGGACGCCAGCAGTCGGGCGGCGGGTGTCCCGCCGCCGCGGCGTCGACCGCCGACAGGTAGCGCTCGGCGAACCGCACGTCCAGCGCGGCGGCGGCCCGCCGGTCCGGGAACGCACCGTCGTCGATCTGTTGCCGGACGGTCTCGGTGACCGTCAGATAGACGCGGTTGAAGACCTCCACCCCGTCCTCGGCGCCGTCCACCGGCGGCCAGGCGGAACGGAACGCGCGCATCCGCTCGATCACGGAGGCGATGTCGGGGACGGAGCTGTGCGACTGCTCGAACTGAGCCATGGGGGCAGCGTCCCAGCCGCGGGACCGGGACGGCGCCGACGGACCCAGGGTTCATCGGAACGGGGGAACGGCCCCGACACGCGTCGGCTGCGCGGCGGCCGAGCTCACCCTTCCGGTATGACGGGACAGCCTTTGCGCCTACTACGGGACGGCTCTTACGCCTCGTCCTTCGACGGCCGTTCGTCGTACGCCGAGGTGCCCGAGTCCAGCAGGGGCTCCTGGGTCTTGAGGTATGCCGGGGCGAAGGCGCGCAGCACGTGATAGCCGGTGATCACCACGATGGTGCCCAGCGCGATCCCGCTCAGCTCGAAGTTGTCGGTGATCTTCAGGCTGACCCCGCCGACGCCGATGATGATGCCCGCGGCGGCCGGCACCAGGTTCAGCGGGTTGCGCAGGTCGACCTTGGCGTTGAGCCAGATCTGGGCGCCGAGGAGGCCGATCATGCCGTAGAGGATGACGGTGATGCCGCCGAGCACACCGCCGGGGATGGCGGCGACGACCGCGCCGAACTTGGGGCAGAGGCCGAAGAGCAGGGCGAAGCAGGCGGCGGCCCAGTACGCGGCGGTGGAGTAGACCCGGGTCGCGGCCATCACGCCGATGTTCTCCGAGTACGTGGTGTTCGGCGGGCCGCCCACCGCGGTCGACAGCATCGACGCGGCGCCGTCGGCGGCGATGGCGGTGCCCAGCTTGTCGTCCAGCGAGGAGCCGGTCATCTCGCCGACGGCCTTCACATGCCCGGCGTTCTCCGCGATCAGCGCGATGACCACCGGCAGCGCGACCAGGATCGCCGACCACTCGAAGCTCGGCGCGTGGAAGGAGGGCAGCCCGATCCAGTCGGCCTTGGCCACGCCCGACAGGTCGAGCCGCCAGTGGTCCACGGCCTCGGCGCCGCCGGCCGGGGAGTGGATCCTGCCGAAGATCCGGTCGAGGACCCAGGACAGTGCGTACCCGAAGACCAGGCCGAGGAAGATCGCGATGCGCGAGAAGAAACCGCGCAGGCACACTACGGCCAGTCCGGTGAACAGCATCACCAGCAGCGCCGTCCACTGGTCCTGCGGCCAGTACGTCGACGCGGTCACCGGAGCCAGGTTGAAACCGATCAGCATGACGACGGCACCGGTGACGACCGGCGGCATGGCCGCGTGGATGATCCGGGCGCCGAAGCGCTGCACGGCGAGACCGGCGAGGAAGAGCACCACACCGACGACGAAGACCGCGCCGGTGACCACCGCGCTGCTGCCGCCGCTCGCCCGGATCGTCGCGGCGACCCCGACGAAGGAGAGCGAGCAGCCGAGGTAGCTGGGCACCTGGCCGCGCGTGGCCAGCAGGAAGATGGCCGTCGCGACACCCGACATCATGATCGCCAGGTTCGGGTCCAGGCCCATCAGCACCGGGGCGACGAACGACGCGCCGAACATCGCGACCACGTGCTGGGCACCCAGTCCGAACGTACGGGGCCAGGAGAGCCGTTCGTCCGGCCGGACCACGGCCCCCGGTGCGGGGGTCTTCCCGTCGCCGTGCAAGGTCCAGCGCACGCCGAGGCCCATGGTCGCTCCCTGTTGTGTAGGTGCGGAGCCGAGCGCCTCGCCGGGCACGTCGCTGCCGCAGAAATGATCAGCGCCATGGTAATGCCGGATCGTGGAGCGCTCGCGGCCGGGCCATGGCCCCTGAGCACGGCGGATGCGGGCGGCGGAGGGGAACGGGCCCCGGCCGTCCGCCGGCCCGGCCGGTCAGGGACGCGGCTCGGCGGACTTCGTGCTCGGGGCACCGGCGTCCGAGGACGACACCTGCCTGCGGTCGCCCGCCCGCAGCACCCCGGCCCCCAGCACCAGACCGAACGCGAGCACCGTCACCAGGCCGAACGAGACGACCAGCGAGGTCGCCTCGGCCAGCGAGCCGATCGCGGACGGGGCGATCAGCCCCGAGGTGTACGTGATCGTGGCGACCCCCGCTATCGCCTGGCTCGGATTCGGGCCGCTGCGCCCGGCCGCCGCGAAGGCGAGCGGGACGACCACCGCCACACCGAGGCCCAGGAGCCCGAAGCCGCACATCGCGAGCGCCGCGTCCGGCGAGGCGACCACGAGGATCCCGCCGACCGTCGCGAGGACGCCGCCGACCCGTACGGTCCGGACCGCGCCGAAGCGGTCGACGACCTTGTCGCCGGCGATCCGGGCGACCGCCATGGTCAGCGCGAACGCCGTCGTGGAAGCCGCGGCGAGCCCGGCGGAGGTGTCCATGACGTCCCGGAGGTAGACCGCCGACCAGTCCAGGCTGGCCCCCTCGGCGAACACCGCGCAGAAGCCCACCGCGCCGATGATCAGCGCCGACTTCGGCGGCAGGGTGAAGCGCGGCGGCGGCTCCTCGTCCGGCCGGCTGCGCAGGTCCAGCACGCCCTGGCAGGCGATCAGGCCGAGCGTGGTGAGCACGAGGGCGGCCAGGGCGTGGTGCAGCCGGGCATCGGCGCCCAGATGCGCGGCCACCGTGCCCGCCGCCGAACCGATCAGGGCGCCCACGCTCCACATCCCGTGCAGCCCGGACATGATCGACTTGTCGAGGCGGTTCTCCACCTCGACGCCGAGGGCGTTCATCGCCACGTCCGACATGCCGGCCGTCGCCCCGTATACGAAGAGCGCGGCGCACAGCGTCAGCAGGTTGGGCGCCGTCGAGGGCAGGATCAGCGCCAGCGTCCACAGGGCGAGCAGTCCGCGCAACGCGGTCCTGGCGCCGAAGCGATGGCTGATCGCACCGGCCAGCGGCATGGCGAGCGAGGCGCCGATCGCCGGGAAGGCGAGGGCGAGGCCGAGCTGACCGGCGCTGACCCCGGCGTGGTCCTGGATCCAGGGCACCCGGGTGGCGAAGCTGCCGGTCACCGCGCCGTGCACGGTGAAGACGGCGGCGACGGCGAACCTGGCCCGCCTCACCTGCTCCGTGCCGAAGGCCGTGTCTGTGGAATCCGTTGTCATACCGCCGTGCCCTCCCCTGGGGAATTCTCTGTTGCCGGTGGTCCCGGCGCCCGTCTCCACGGTGCGCGCCGTAAACTATCAGGAACCCTGCCTGATAAATAGTGCGCCTGGGCATCCAGTGCGTCAGCGATCTGGAAGGATCCCGGCATGCCCGCATCACCGAGCACCGCACGGGCCATCAACGACCGGCTCGCCCTGCGACTGCTCCAGCAGGACGGCCCGTTGACGGCCACGCAGCTGAAGAACCTGACCGGCCTCTCCCGGCCCACCGTCGCCGACCTCGTCGACCGCTTGCAGGGGGCCGGCCTGATCCGCGTCGTCGGCGAGGCCGGCGCCGAGCGCCGCGGTCCCAACGCCCGGCTGTACGGGATCGCCGCCGACCGCGCCCATCTCGCCGCCCTCGACGTGCGCACCGGCAGCGTCGCCGTGGTCGTCGCCGATCTCCTCGGCGTCACGCTCGCCGAGGCCACCCTGCCCATCGGCAGCGACACCGACACCGAGGCCGCCGCCGAACAGGCCGCCGCACTGCTGGAACGCACGGCGCGCGAGGCCGGCGCCGGCCCGCTGCACAGCGTCGGCATCGGCGCGCCCGGTCTGATCGACCCGGTCACCGGCGAGCTGCGCGACACCACCGGGCTGCCCGCCTGGCACCGGCGGCTGGTGCGGGTGCTCCAGCAACGGCTGCCCGCGACCGTGCTGGTCGAGAACGAGACCAATCTCGCCGCCGTCGCCGAACACCGGGGCGGCGCGGCGACCGACCGCGACACCTTCGTGCTCCTCTGGCTCGGCCACGGCGTCGGCGCCGCCGTCATGCTGGACGGGAAGCTCCGCCGGGGAGCCTCCGGCGGCGCGGGCGAGATCGGCTTCCTGCCGGTGCCCGGCATCGCAGGCACGCCGTCGGCCGTCAACTGCGACGGCGGGTTCCACGCGCTGGTGGGCTCCGCCCCGGTCTGTGAACTGGCCGCCGCCCACGGCATCGCCGTGCCTCCGGGCACCGCCGAGGGGGACAAGGAACCGGGCGCGGCGTTCGCCGTGCGGGCCGCGCTGGCGGGGGAGGGGGACGGCGAGGCGTTCCTGGACGCCCTCGCCGGCCGTCTCGCGGTCGGCGCCGCCGCCATCGCCTCGGTCCTCGACCCGGGCTGTGTACTGCTGGCGGGCGAGGTCGGCCACGCGGGCTCGGACGCGCTCGCGGCACGGGTCGAGGAGCGGCTGGCCCTGATGTCACCGCTGCGCACCGAGGTCAGGGCCGGGCAGCTGGGCGGCGCGGCGGTGCTCCGCGGCGCGCTGCTCGTCGCCCGGGAGGCGGCTCAGGACGAGCTGTTCACGCCGGCCGGGTAGTCCCCGGGCCCGACCAGGCACCCGGGGACGTGACGGAAACCGCCCACCCGCCACGGACCACGCCCCCAGAGGCGTGCCGCCGAACGGGACGAGAAAGCGGCGACCGAGTGCATCCAATACCGTTCGGGATGCGCCCAGCGCGCGTGTGTGGGTCCAGGACTCACTCATGCGCGCTGGCTGGGAATGGTCAGCAGGCTCCGAGGTCCTGCCCCCAGTTACCGGTGGAGCCGGGCTCCTCGCCCTTCGTCCACCCGGTTGCCGCTGTCGTCGAAGCAGCCGCCGGTCTCGGCCCGGCCGCCCACCGACACCATGGTCTTCACGTTCGGGTACTTCTTCTTGAACTTGTTGAGCAGATTGAAATGGCCCTTGTGGGGGAGATCCGGGTCCATCCCGGCGCCCGCGACACCCGGCCGGGTCATGCCGGTCGAGGCGCTGTCCGGCCCGTCGGCGCCCACGGAGATCTTGTTGCCGCCGTCGACATGGGCGAACGCGTAATTCAAATGGGTGAATTTGTCCCAGGGGATGTCGGAGGCGAGGCAGGCGGGCTCGCCGCCCTTGCCGGTCCGTCGGTTGGTGAAGTATCCGATGACCCGACGCTGGTGGTCGGTGCCCATCTTCTCGCGGCCCTCGGTGTCGTAGACGGAGCAGTAGGGGACGGCGACACCGAGGGTCTCGTAGAGCCCGTCGCGGCGACAGGACTCCTGGTCGGCGGCGGCCGACGGGGTGGCGGCGGGCGAGCCCATCAGCAGTCCGGCGATGGCAACGCCGGCTGCGAGCAGGGTGGCTCTCGCACGGGTGGGGACAGCACGTCCGGTTCCTCCCGGGGAGGTTCGGCGGAACACAACTGGCAAGGGGGCGGGTCGTGTTGATGCCCCGGGCGTGCGCACACCGCGGGACTGCTCCTCGCAGGTGACGCAGGGATCAAAAGGACTGGACCAGTGCGTCAATAGGTCTGGATCTTTGAGCGTCAGCTTCTTCGGTCGCACCCCTCGCCGCGGTCGTCCTGTGAGCCAGTCCACAAGCACTCACCCGTATGGTCCTCCGCCGGGCGTGGCACACTGATCGTGTACCAGCAGCAGCGCACTCCGGGGTCGGTGCAATTCCGAACCGGCGGTTATAGTCCGCGACCCGTCCGCATCCAGCGGCCGGTTGACCAGGTGGGATTCCTGGACCGACGGTTAAAGTCCGGATGGGAGGCAGTGCGCGGCGGGCCGTTTCGCGGGTACGCCGCCGTCGGCGGATGGTCTTCGGGCAACCGATCCATCCGTGTTTTCCGGCATTTCCGGCGTTCCCCCGTGGCGTTCCCGCTTCATCTGTCGTCATCGACAGGCCCCGGAGTCCGTGCCCGAAGAGGCAGGAGGACCCGGTGGACACCGCAGCCGACATCACCGCCATGCGGCGTGCGATCACGCTCGCCGCCCGCGGCCTCGGCTCCACCAGCCCCAACCCCGTCGTCGGCTGCGTCATCCTCGACGCCGCGGGCCGCCACGCCGGCGAGGGCTTCCACCAACGGGCCGGCGGACCGCACGCCGAGATCCACGCCCTGCGCGACGCGGGCGACCGGGCCCGGGGCGGCACCGCCTACGTCACCCTCGAACCCTGCAACCACACCGGCCGCACCGGCCCCTGCGCCCAGGCGCTCATCGAGGCCGGGATCGCCCGGGTCGTCTACGCGGTCGGCGACCCGGACCCGCAGGCCACCGGCGGTGCCGACACCCTGCGTGCGGCCGGGACCGAGGCCGAGCAGGGGCTCCTCGCGGCCGAGGCCGAGGCGGGCAACGCGGCCTGGCTGACCTCGGTGCGCCTGGGCCGTCCGTACGTCCTGTGGAAGTACGCGGCGACCCTCGACGGCCGGATCGCGGCCGCCGACGCCACCAGCCGCTGGATCACCTCCCCCGAGTCCCGCGCCGACGTCCACCGGCTGCGCGCCGAGGCCGACGCCGTCGTGGTCGGCTCCGGCACCGCCCGCACCGACGACCCGCAGCTCGGGGTACGCGGCATCGAGGACGCCGTGCAACCGCTGCGGGTGGTCGTCGACACCGGCGCCACCGCCGTACGGCCCGGCGCCCGGGTCCTCGACGGCACCGCGCCCACCCTGATCGCCGTCGCCGAGGACGCCGACGCCGGGCACCTGCCCGAAGCGGCCGTCCTGCGGCTGCCGCGCGCCGCCACCGGCCCCGGCCTGGACATCCCCGCCCTGCTCCGTGCCCTGCACGGGCGCGGCGTCCGCTCCGTACTCCTCGAAGGCGGCCCGGCCCTGGCCGGGGCCTTCGTCGCCGCGGGAACGGTCGACAAGGTCGTCGGCTATCTCGCCCCCGTGCTCCTCGGCGCCGGCCCCGCGGCCCTCGCCGATGCCGGAATCTCCACCATTGCCGAGGCGTTGCGCCTCGATGTGACCGAGACCGTCCGTCTCGGCCCCGATCTGCGCATCACCGCCGTCCCCGGCCCTGCCCGGAAGGGAAACTGAGTGTTCACCGGAATTGTCGAAGAACTGGGTGAAGTCACCGCCGTCGAGAAGCTCGGCGACGCCTCCCGATTCCGCCTCCGCGGCCCCGTGGTCACCGAAGGCGCCAAGCACGGCGACTCCATCGCCGTCAACGGCGTCTGCCTCACCGTCGTCGACCTCGGCGAGGGCGAGTTCACCGCGGACGTGATGGCCGAGACCCTCAACAGGTCCAGCCTCGGCGCCCTGGACACCGGCTCCCGGGTCAACCTGGAACGCCCCATGGCGGTCGGCGGCCGGCTCGGCGGCCACATCGTCCAGGGCCATGTCGACGGCACCGGGCACATCGTGGAGCGCAGGATCTCGGAGAACTGGGAGGTCGTGAAGATCTCCCTCCCCGCCGAGCTGACCCGCTACGTGGTGGAGAAGGGATCGATCACCGTCGACGGCGTCAGCCTCACCGTGGTGGACGCCGGACCCGACTACTTCACCATCAGCCTCATCCCCACCACCCTCGCCCTGACCACGCTCGGCATCAAGGAGCCCGGCGACCCGGTCAACCTGGAGGTGGACGTCATCGCGAAGTACGTCGAGCGACTGCTCGGCAACCCCGCGCAGGAGCCCGAGGAGCCGGTGAAGTGAGTGCCCTGCACTGGCTGAACTCGGAGGCGTTCACCCTCTTCGGGCAGCACATCATCTGGTCCGACATGATCGGCAACACCGTCGGTCTGATCGCGCTCACGCTGGGCTGGCTCCGCTCCATCTGGACCTGGCCCGCCCAGCTGCTGTCCGGCGTCGTGCTGGTCGCGGCCAACGCCTCCGTGCACCAGGCGGGCAGCGTCGGCAAGCAGCTCGTCGTCATCGCCGTGGCCGTCTGGGGCTGGCAGCAGTGGACCCGGGGCAGGCAGCAGGCCCAGGACGGCTCCATCGCCGTGCGGTTCGCCACCTGGCGCGAGCGCGGCTACCTGCTGGGCGGCGCCGCACTCGGCACCCTCGCGGTCGGCGGCCTGTTCACCGCGTTCCCCTCGCTCTCCTGGAGCCCGTGGGCGGACGCGTACATATTCGCCGGGACGCTCGTCGCGATGCTCGCCCAGGCCCGCGGCATGGTCGAGTTCTGGTTCGCCTGGCTGCTGGTCGACCTGGTCGGCGTACCGCTGAACTTCCACAGCGGACTCGCCTTCTCCGGTCTCATCTACGTCGTGTACGGCGCCCTCGTCCTGTGGGGCATGCGCGACTGGTGGCTGCGTTCGCGGACACCCGCTCTGGAAGGAGCCACGGCATGACTGCCCAGCCCACCTGGTTGCACCGGGAGCACGAGGACGCCGCCGAGGACCTCCGCCTGGACCCCGTCGAGCAGGCGATCCGCGACATCGCCGCCGGACGGCCCGTCGTGGTCGTCGACGACGAGGACCGGGAGAACGAGGGCGACCTCGTGATCGCCGCGGAGAAGGCCACCCCCGAGATCGTCGCGTTCATGATGAGCGAATGCCGCGGCCTGATCTGCGCGCCCATGGAGAACGACGAGCTGGAACGGCTCGAACTGCCGCAGATGGTCGACCACAACACCGAGTCGATGCGCACCGCGTTCACCGTCTCCGTCGACGCGTCCGCCGCCCACGGCGTCACCACCGGCATCTCGGCTGCCGACCGGGCCACCACGCTGCGGCTGCTGGCCGGTGGCGAGGCCGGCCCCGGCGACTTCGTACGGCCCGGCCACATCTTCCCGCTCCGCGCCCGCTCCGGCGGGGTGCTGGTCCGCAACGGCCACACCGAGGCCGCCGTCGACCTCGCCCGGCTCGCCGGACTGCGGCCCGCCGGGGCCATCGTGGAGATCGCCGGCGAGGACGGGGTGATGCTGCGGCTGCCCCAACTGGTCCCGTTCGCCCGCAAGCACGGCCTCACGATCATCTCCATCGAGGACCTGATCGCCTACCGCCGCAGCTCGGAGCCGACCGTCCGCCGCGAGGCCGAGGTACGGCTGCCGACGGGCTTCGGCGCGTTCACCGCGTACGGCTACCGCTCCACCGCCGACGGAGTCGAGCACGTCGCGCTCGTCCACGGCGACCTCGGCGACGGCGACGACGTCCTGGTCCGGGTCCACTCCGAGTGCCTGACCGGCGACATCTTCCAGTCCCAGCGCTGCGACTGCGGCCCCCAGCTGCACGCCTCCATGCGACGGATCACCGAGGAGGGCCGCGGCGTCGTCGTCTATCTGCGCGGCCACGAGGGCCGGGGCATCGGCCTGCTGTCCAAGCTCCGCGCCTACGAACTCCAGGAGCGCGGCATCGACACCCTCGACGCCAACCTGGAGCTCGGCCTGCCCGCCGACGCCCGGGACTACGCGGCCGGCGCCCAGATCCTCAAGGACCTCGGCGTCCACAGCCTCAGGCTGATGACCAACAACCCCGACAAGACGGCCGCCATCCTGCGCCACGGGCTCGCCGTCACCGGCCGCGAGCCGATGCCCGTCCAGGCCGGCGAACACAATCTGCGCTACCTGCGCACCAAGCGCGACCGCATGGGGCACGACCTGCCCTGGCTCGACACCGCCACGGCGTCGACCTGCGGCAACCAGTGAGATCACGGAAACGAGCGGTAGGAGAGACATGAGCGGCAAGGGCGCACCCGAACTGTCCGTACGCAACTGCGGCGACCTGCGCGTGGCGGTCGTCGCCGCGCAGTGGCACGAGAAGATCATGGACGGACTCGTCGACGGCGCCCTGCGCGCCCTGCACGAGCTCGGCATCGACGAGCCGACCCTGCTCCGGGTGCCCGGCAGCTTCGAACTCCCGGTCGTGGCCAAGGTCCTCGCGGGCCGCGGCTACGACGCGGTCGTCGCCCTCGGCGTGATCATCCGCGGCGGCACCCCGCACTTCGAGTACGTGTCCCACGGCGTCACCAACGGCCTCACCCAGGTCGCCGTCGACACCGGGGTCCCGGTCGGCTTCGGCGTACTCACGTGCGACACCGAGGAGCAGGCGCTCGACCGGGCCGGCCTGGAAGGGTCCAACGAGGACAAGGGGCACGAAGCGGTCACTGCGGCCGTCGCCACCGCCGCCACGCTGCGCACGGTCAGCGAGCCCTGGCGCTGAGCGCAGGGCGCCGACCCCGTACTCTAAGACCATCATGGCGAACAAAACCTTCGAAGAGCTCTTCGCCGAGCTGCAGCTCAAGGCCGCCAACGGCGATCCCTCCACCTCCCGTACCGCCGAGCTCGTGGACAAGGGTGTCCATGCCATCGGCAAGAAGGTCGTCGAGGAGGCCGCCGAGGTCTGGATGGCCGCCGAGCACGAGAGCAAGGACGCGGCCGCCGAGGAGATCTCCCAGCTGCTGTACCACGTCCAGGTGATGATGGTCGCCCGCGGGATCTCGCTCGACGACGTCTACGCCCATCTCTGAGCACCACCTCAGCACCACGTACGTCCGCACGCCCGCAACAAGACTCCCTCCTCGCAAAGGAACCTGACCTCATGCTGCGCATCGCCGTCCCCAACAAGGGTTCACTCTCCGGGCCTGCGATGGCGATGCTCCATGAGGCCGGCTACCAGCAGCGCAAGGAGTCCAAGGAACTCGTCCTCGTCGACCCCGAGAACGAGGTCGAGTTCTTCTACCTGCGGCCGCGCGACATCGCGATCTACGTGAGCTCCGGCCGCCTCGACATCGGCATCACCGGCCGCGACCTGCTGCTGGACTCCGGCGCCGACTCCGAGGAGATCCTCCAGCTCGGTTTCGCCCGCTCCACCTTCCGCTACGCCACCAAGCCCGGCACGGCCGAGGGCCCGCAGGACTTCGACGGCAAGACGATCGCCACCTCCTACGAGGGCATCGTCGCCAAGCACCTCGCCGACGCCGGCGTCAACGCCTCCGTCGTCCACCTCGACGGCGCGGTCGAGACCGCCATCGAACTCGGTGTCGCCCAGGTCATCGCCGACGTCGTGGAGACCGGCACCAGCCTGCGCAACGCCGGACTCGAAGTCATCGGCGAGCCGATCATGAAGTCGGAGGCCGTCGTCATCCGCCGCACCGGCGCACCCGACGACGACCCCAAGGTGCAGCAGTTCCTCCGCCGCCTCCAGGGCGTCCTGGTCGCCCGCTCCTACGTGATGATGGACTACGACTGCCGCGTCGAGCACCTGGAGCGCGCGGTCGCCCTCACCCCGGGCCTGGAGTCGCCCACCATCTCGCCGCTGCACCACGAGGGCTGGGTCGCCGTCCGCTCCATGGTCGCGGCCCGGGAGGCCCAGCGGATCATGGACGATCTGTACGACCTCGGCGCCCGCGCCATCCTCACCACCGCCATCCACGCCTGCCGCCTCTGACGGCCGGGCGACCACCCGGAAGACAGAAGAACATCATGTCCGCCCCCGCACCCCGGCCCGAACTCCCCACCCTCCCGGTCACGTTCCGGCCGACCCGAACCCGGGTGGTCCTGCTGACCGTGGGGGCGGCGATGTTCTTCGTCATCACCGCCGTCGCCCTGACCCTGGAGCAGTTGAGCCCGGGGGAGCGGGCCAGCTTCGTCTTCACGGCACTGCTGTTCTTCGGAGTGCTCGCGCTGCTCAGCCGCCCGAAGGTCGTCGCGAACGAGGACGGGGTGACCGTGGTCAATCTCACCCGGACGCGCCGGCTGTCCTGGGCGGAGATCCTCCGGGTCAACCTGCGTGTCGGTGACCCCTGGGTCTTTCTCGACCTGAGCGACGGGACCAGCATGCCCGCCCTCGGCATCCAGCCCGGAATCGCCAAGCAGCAGGCCATCCGCGACGCCCGTGCGCTCCGCGCCCTCGCCGAGAACCACGGCACCGGAACGGACATCGGCTGAGCCCCCTGCCCCGCACGGCCTCTTCTTGATTACTCTGGAGGGCGGCGGTGCCCCTGCGCACCCCGCCCCGCAACCAGAGGTCCACGAGAACCGAGACCGGCGGGGCTTTCCTGCGACCCAAGGAGTGACTCCTTCCAGCAATGGACGGATCGTCCGGTAGTACCTGCGCCGCCCCTTCCCCGGAGGCGGCGGCATGACCACCCCCCTGCTGCTTCTGAGCGCGGCATTCCTTCTCATCCTCGCCAACGGATTCTTCGTGGCAGCCGAATTCGGGCTCGTCACGGTGGAACGGCCGGACGCCGAGCGCGCCGCGGCCGAGGGCGACCGGCGGGCCCGCACCGTCGTCGACGCCCTGCGCGAACTCTCCTTCCAGCTCTCCGGCACCCAGCTCGGCATCACCATCACCTCACTGGTCGTCGGCATGCTCGCCGAGCCGGCACTCGCCCAGCTGCTGGAGGGCCCCCTCACCGCGACCGGGCTGCCCGACGGCGCGGTCCCCGGCGTCAGCGTGGTGATCGGGATGATGGCGGCCTCCGCCGTCCAGATGGTGATCGGCGAACTCGTGCCCAAGAACTGGGCGGTCTCCCGGCCGCTCCAGGTCGCCCGGTTCGTCGCCGGCCCCCAGCACCGTTTCTCCGCCGTCTTCCGGCCGGTGATCAGCCTGCTGAACACCGTGGCCAACCGGCTGGTGCGGCTGCTGGGCGTCGAACCCACCGACGAGCTGGCCTCCGCCCGTACCCCCGGGGAGCTGGTCTCCCTGGCCCGGCACTCGGCCGAGGCCGGCACCCTCGAACAGGACACCGCGGATCTCTTCGTACGGACCCTGTCGCTCGCCGGGCTCACCGCCCAGCACGTCATGACCCCCCGGGTGAAGGTCAGCGCCCTGCAGGCCTCGGCGACCGCACAGGACGTCCTCAACCTCACCCGCGCCACCGGCCTCTCCCGCTTCCCCGTCTACCGGGAGCGGATCGACGAGGTCGTCGGCATGATCCACCTCAAGGACGCGCTCGCCGTGCCCGCCCAGGACCGGCTGCGCACCCCGGCCGGACGGATCGCCGTACCGCCGCTGCTGGTTCCGGAGACCCTGCCCGTCGAACAGCTGCTCCAGCGACTCCGCAATGAGCAGCCGATCGCCGTCGTGGTCGACGAATACGGCGGCACCGCCGGAGTCGTCACCCTTGAGGACATCATCGAGGAGCTCGTCGGCGAGGTCAGGGACGAGCACGACGCCGAGGGCGCCGACCGGCCCGAACTGGCCCCCGCCACCGCGGAGGACGGCCGCCAGGCCTGGGACGCCGAAGGCAGCTGCCGGGTCCTCACCCTGCGCCGGATAGGACTCGACGTCCCCGACGGGCCGTACGAGACCGTGGCCGGACTCGTCGCCGATCTGCTGGGACGCATCCCCGCCCCCGGCGACCGGGCCGAGCTGCCCGGCTGGCGGATCTCCGTCCGCCAGGTCGGCCACTACCGCGCCGAGAAGGTCCGCTTCGTGCGCACGGCCGAGCCGGCCGGCGCCGGGGCCCCGGCGGCCCATGAGCTCCTGGAGGCCGTGCGATGAGCCTGGTCCAACTGCTCTTCGCCGCGCTCCTCGTGCTGGCGAACGGCTTCTTCGTCGGCGCCGAGTTCGCCCTCGTCTCCGTACGGCGCAGCCAGGTCGAGCCGCTCGCGGCGGCCGGGTCGGGCCGGGCTCGCCAGGTGCTGTACGGACTGGAGAACCTGCCGCAGATGATGGCCGCCGCCCAGTTCGGCATCACCGTCTGCTCGCTGACCCTCGGCGCCGTCGCCGAACCGACCGTCGCCCATCTGCTGGAGCCGGTCTTCCAGGCGGTTCACCTGCCCGAGGGCCTCATCCATCCGCTGGGCTACGTCCTGGCACTCGTCTTCGTGGTCTTCCTCCACCTCGTCATCGGCGAGATGGTCCCGAAGAACCTCGCGATGGCGGCGCCGGAGAAGACCGCGCTCTGGCTCAGCCCCGGACTCGTCGGCTTCGCCCGCCTCTGCCGCCCGGTCACCGCCGCACTGGGTGCCTGCGCCCGGCTGGTGCTCCGGATCTTCGGAGTCGAACCGAAGGACGAGGTGGAGGCCGTCTTCACCAGCGAGCAGCTCAACCGGCTCGTCGAGGACTCCGGCCAGGCCGGGCTGCTGGAGCCGGAGGCACAGGAGCGGCTGGAGGACGCACTGGAGCTCGGCAGCAGGCCGGTCACCGACGTGCTGCTCAGCCGGGCCTCCCTGGTGACCGTGGACCCGTCCGTCACCCCGCACCGGATCGAGGAGCTGACCGTACGCACCGGCTACTCGCGCTTTCCCGTGTGCGCGGAGGGCGGCGGTCCGTTCATGGGCTATCTGCACGTCAAGGATGTCCTGGACCTGGAGGACGGCGAGCGGGCCGTCCCCCAGCACGTATGGCGCCCGATGGCGACCGTACGGGCCGAACTGCCCCTGGACGACGCCCTGACCGTGATGCGCAGGGCGGCGACGCACCTGGCACAGGTCGCCGACGCGTCCGGCCGGATCCTCGGCCTGGTCGCCATGGAGGACGTCCTGGAGATGCTCGTCGGCGAGGTGCGGGACCCGGCCCACCGGGTCGGGGTCCCGCGCCGGGCGGCGGAGCCCGCGAGCACCACGACCGGCTACGGCGAACTCACCGCGTCGGTCCGCTAGCAACACCTTCCCGGTCGCCGGAGGGGCCGTCGCCCGGTCCCTCCGGCAGCCGGGGATTCACAGGGCCGGCGGCTCCTGCGGCCCCCGGTCCACCGGCCCCCGGCCGGACAGCACCTCGCCGTACGCCTGCATCAGGTCCGGCAGCCGCAGGGTGGCCAGATCGTCCCGGCTCGGCACGGACGCGTAGCCGGAGAGCCGCAGATCGCGGTAGGCGCAGCTCTTCTCGTACAGGGTGCGCAGGAACCGTCCGTTGCCCAGCTCGTCGATCCAGCCCTGCTCGACGACATGGCCGCTGATGGAACGCAGCTCGTCCAGGGACTCCTCGTCCCACGCGTCGCCGTTCTCCGCCGCCAGCACCTCGCCGATCGAGGTGAGCTCCAGCGGCCGGTAGCTCGGGAAGTCCACCCGGGTGGTGAAGCGCGAGGAGAGCCCCGGATTGGTGGCCAGCAGCCGGTCCATGCCCTCCGGGTAGCCCGCGAGGATGACGACGAGATGGTCCCGGTTGTCCTCCGCGCGCTTGAGGAGGACCTGCAGGGCCTCGTCGCCGTACGCGTCGCCCTTGCTGTAACCGCTGTTGGCGAGGCTGTACGCCTCGTCGACGAAGAGCACCCCGCCGAGCGCCGAGTCGATCAGCTCATTGGCCTTGACCGCGGTCTGGCCGAGGAACTCGCCCACCAGATCCGCCCGTTGGGCCTCGACCAGATGATCGCCGCCGAGCAGCCCCAGCGCGTAGAAGACCCGGCCCAGGATGCGGGCCACGGTGGTCTTGCCGGTGCCGGACGGGCCGGAGAAGACGAAATGGCGCTTCGGCGGCTGCACGGGCAGCCCCTGGCCGGACCTCAGCCGCGCCATGTTCAGCTGCGCGGACAACGCCTTGACCTGGCGTTTGACGGGTTCCAGACCCACCATCCGCTCCAGCTCGGCCAGCGCCTCGGCGAGCAGCACCGGATCGCTGGGCCCCGCCGGGAACGGGGACGGCGGCTGTCCGGGCGCCGCCGCCCTGCGCCGGGCCCCGCCGGACGGCGGCGGCATTCCGAGGCCCGGCAGACCAGGCCCCTCGCCGCCGGGCCGCAGCTCCCGGCCGTCCAGCGGATCGGCGCCGAGCAGCGGATCCGCCTCCGGCTGGGCCTCCGACACGGTGTTGTCCGTGCCGAGCCCGGCCAGCGACACGGCGGCCAGCCCCGCGGCCTCGTCGGAGCCCTCCAGGCCGTCGTAGTCGGCGATGGCGGCGAGCCGCGCAGAGGTGTCCATGAACGCCGGGTCGATGCGGTGCACCGCCCGGTAGAGCGGCAGGGCGGCGGCGCTGCGACCGGTGCCCTCGTGCGCACGGGCCAGCCAGTAACGCAGCTCCTTGCGCTGCGGCTGCTCGCTGCGACAGCGCATCAGGGCGGTGGAGAGCAGCGGCTCGGCCTGCCCGTACATCTCCAGCCGCACCCGCGCCATGCCGCCGAACAGCCCCGCCTCGATGCCGAGCAGTGGATCCTCCGTCAGCTGCTCGGTGTTGCGTACGAGCTGCTCCCAGTCCTTGACCAGATACGAGCGGCAGGCATGCAGAAAACGCACCTGCGGGTCCGCGTCCACCGGCGGCAGGCCCGCGAGCGCCCGGTCCAGCTCGGGGACGTGGCGGCCGTCCAGCCAGTGCGAGGCGTGCGCGAGCAGCAGATCGCGCGCGCTCTCCAGCACGGGCTGCACCCACCAGCCCAGCCAGTACCAGGAGTTGAGCGTGCGCCGGTGGCGGGTGCGCTGCTCGCCGAAGCGCTCGCGATGGCGGTACATGCGCAGCAGCGCGGTCGTCGTGTCGACCCTCAGGGCATGGAGGCCGAGCCAGCCGTCCGCCATGCCGGGATCGAGGCGAACCGCGGCCCTGAACTCCTCCTCGGCCTGCGGGTAGGCGCCCATCGTGTAGGCGTCCACGCCGCGCAGCCAGGCGAGGTCGGCCGGGGCCTGTGCGCCCTGCGTGCCGATGTCCATCTGGTCCCCCACAAACCGTGCCCCCAGGATGTCCCGCCGCACGATTCTGCCCACCGGGGCGCGCCGAATCACTTTGCCGCGGACGGGAATTGACCGCACCGAGAGGCATCGTACCTGCGCAGGGAGTGTGCGACTAAGTGCGCCGCAGGCGGAAGGGAGACCGTGACCCAGGGTGAGCGGAATCCACCGAACCGGCGTGGGGGAGGGGGCGCGAGGGCAGAACGAAGCCCCCGATCACGGGGGAACAATCGGGGGCTTCGTGTCCATGGGGGCTCCGAAAAGCCGCACATTGAGAACGTAAGACCTGTACCGCCCCCGGGTCAAGCAGAGTTGAGGCACTTGCGAGGCGATATCTCACCATTCAATACGACGGAGCGCTGTGCTCACGTTCGGTGACGGAATGGTTCGCTCCTGCTTCCGTTCCGGGTGCCTCCAGCAACTCGTACCCCACGGGCAACTGCCGCACCAGGGCGTCCGCGTGGGAGCGTGAGGGATCGGCCGAGAAGTGCTCCGCCTCGGCCGCCGTCCACCTGTCCCAGAACTCCGAGAGCGCCGGCCCGTCCCTGCGGCGCCCGCGCTCCCAGGACTCCGCGGCGGCGAGATCCATCCACAACAGCCGGGCCAGCCGGGGCCGCAGCGCCCGGCGGCCGGCCCCGACCCCCTCGATCAGGACCACCGGTGCGGGCTCCAGCCCGCGCGGCGCTCCGAAACGCCGCGCGGTCCAGTCGTACGGCGCGTACCGCGCGCACTCGCCGCGCTCCAGTGGCCCGAGCACCTGCTCCCGCAGCCGGTCCACCCAGGTGAAGAAGGAGCCATGGGCGGCCAGGTCGTCCAGATGCAGGACCGGGGCGTCGTCGAGGGCGGCGGACAGGCGGGCGGTGAAGGTGCTCTTCCCCGACCCCGCGTGGCCATCGACGGCGATCAGCCGTACCGGCCCGCAGGACGGCGGCAGGGCGCGCAGCCGCGCGGCGAGGGGCGAGAGGTCGTTCATGTCCACCAGCCTACGAGCCGCTCTGGAGCAGCCGCAGGTCACGCCAGTGGACCAGACCAATATTGGTTTACCGACGCGGGTCGAATCGCTGGCCGGATCCGGCCACGACCCGCGATAGTTGGCGCACTGTCGTGCACCTGCCGCCCCACTCCGCTTACGACCGGGGGTCTCGCCCATGAACAGACCGACCTCACGCAGAACCGTGCTGACTGCCGCGCTCGCGGCAGCGGCCACCGCCGGCGCGGTGTCGTCCGCCGGCTCCGCGACCGCCGCCGCGCCGTCGGCCGTCCCGTCCGATGCCGCCTCGGCGGCGGGCCCTGCCGTGGACAACGGCTCCTGGCACACCTACACCGACTGGCGCGCCGGTTCCGGCGCCGGGACGCGCGCCGTAGCGGGCCGCCGCCCCGGGCTGGTGATCGGGCACGCCGAGGGCCGCACCGACTACACCGATCCGCACACCGGCACGACCGCCACCTGGGAGTACGCGACCTGGACCTCTCCGGTCCACCGGTCCACCGTCCCGGCGACCGAGGTGATCGCCTCCTGGAACGCGGAGACCCCGGCGGGCACCTGGATCCAGATCGAGCTCCAGGGCCGCTACTCGGACAGCACCTCGACACCCTGGTACGTGATGGGCCGATGGGCCGCCGGCGACGGCGACATCCGGCGTACCTCCGTCGACGACCAGACCGACGGCAGGAGCTCCGTCTGGACCGACACCTTCTCGGTGGACGATCCCGCGAGCGGACTGCGGCTGGTCTCGTACCGGCTGCGGCTCACCCTCCACCGCACCCCGGGCAGCCGCCTGACGCCCACCGTCCGGCGGCTCGGCGCGATGGCGTCCGACATCCCGGACCGCTTCACCGTACCGGCCAGCACCCCCGGCCTCGCCCGTGAGCTGCGGGTGCCGCGCTACTCGCAGAACGTCCACGCGGGCCAGTACCCCGAGTACGACAACGGCGGCGAGGCCTGGTGCAGCCCCACCTCCTCGCAGATGATCATCGAGTACTGGGGGCGCCGCCCGACCGCCGAGGACCTCGCCTGGGTCAAGCCCGGCCTGGCCGACCCACAGGTCTGCCACGCCGCCCGGTTCACCTACGACTACCAGTACGAGGGCTGCGGCAACTGGCCGTTCAACGCCGCGTACGCCGCGACGTACGACGAGATGAGCGCGGCGGTGACCCGGCTGGACTCGCTCGCGGACCTGGAGACGCTGATCCGCGCGGGCATTCCGGCCATAACGTCGCAGTCCTTCCTCAAGGAGGAGCTGACCGGCGCGGGATACGGGACCTCCGGCCACCTGATGACCGTGATCGGGTTCACCGCGGACGGCGACGTGATCGCGAACGACCCGGCCTCGCCGAGCAACGAGGCCGTGCGCCGGGTCTACAAGCGCAGGGAGTGGGAGAACATCTGGCTCCGCACCAAGCGCTACGACGCGAACGGCAAGGTCAGAAGCGGTACGGGCGGCGTCTGCTACCTGTACTGGCCCGCTCGGCCCACACCGGCTCAGCGCCGGGTGCTGAAGTCGTTCGGCCTGCTGTGAGCGGGGGCGGCGCACATCCGCCTCGACCACTTGACGGCAGCGTTCCCGGCCGTCCTGGGTGAGAGGCGGCCGCCACCTGCGGCTTTGCTTTCGAGAGGGCCTCTGACCTGCGCCGGAGGCCCTTTCTGGACTTTCAGGGGTTTGCCGCGTCAAGGCAGCGAAGAGTCCCTCAGGAGTCCCTCGGGCAGTGCTGAGAGTCCCTGGGCGGAGAGTGACCGCGTCGTCCCGGTGGCCGCAGAGGAAACCGATGATCTCCGTATCGGAGCGGACGACACGGCAGAACAGCAGGTCCGGCCGTTGCTTCGCCGCCACTATGAACTCCCGCCACTGAGCGGTCCCTTCCGCGGTGGCTGAGGAGCCTCGGTGCTCACGTATCCAACTCTCGTCCATCCCTGCCTCCTCGTCGGGATACGTCTGCAGCCGGGCCCTCAACTGCACAGGCCCAGAGACTCGGCGTCCTCGGCGTGGGGCGGGGCTTCGATCACGTGGGTCTTGGCGGCCATCCTCGACGATGCCCCGCGAGCACCTCGCACGGCTCCAATAGGTGTCAGCCCGTGGTCGAGCTCGACCGGTCCGCCGCCGTGGCAAGGGCGAACGGACCGCAGGTGGTCGGTCGTCCTGCTGCGCAGGGCCGCCGAGCCGGTGTGACGGCCGGCGGCCGCCGCTACCGCCCCGGCGTGCTGCCGCGCACGACCGGCTCCGCAGGAAGCAGCAGCCCGCTCACCGGGACGGCGGCGGGGTCCTCGACGGCGGTGATCAGCCGGTCGAAGAGGGCGTGGGCGATGGCGGCGAGAGGCAGGCGCGCGCTGGTGAGGGCGGGCTGGAGCAGCGTGCAGAGCGGGATGTCGTTGAAGCCGGTGACGGCGACATCGTCGCCCACGGCGAGGCCTGCGGCGCGGACGGCCTGGTAGGCGGACAGGGCGAGCCAGTCGTTTGCGCAGACCAGGGCGGTCGGGCGGTCGGGGCCGGTGAGCAGGCGCTCCACGGCGTGGGAAAGCGCGGCCGGGTCGTCGTCGGGCACGCCGACCTCGAAGGCGCCGTCGGGGGCGGCGGCCGCGGCTTGCAGGAAGCCGGCCCTGCGGTCGGCGAGCCAGGGCAGGGACGCGGCGGAGTTGAGGTAGCAGATCCGGCGGTGGCCCTGGTCGAGCAGGAGTCCGGCCAGGGCGGCGGTGGCGGCGGTGGAGTCGATGTCCACCCAGTTCTGCGGGCGGCCGGGGGCGGTGCGGCCGAAGGCGGCGAACGGGAAGCCGGCCTCGGTGAGCACATCGACGCGGGGGTCGTCGTGGACGACGTCGGAGAGGACGAACCCGTCGACCTGGCGGGCCGCGATCAGGCCGTTGAAGGACCTGGCGACTGCTCCGGCGCCCTGCTGGGGGTCGGAGCGGAACACCAGGATGCGGTGGCCGACGGCGTCGGCGGCGGTCACCAGCGCCTGGAGGAAGCCGCCCATCAGGGGGTTGGGGTCGGCGGGGTTGTCTGCGGGGGCGGGATAGCCGATGACCTTGCGGGTGCCGGTGCGCAGGCTGCGGGCGGACTGGTCGGGCTGGTATCCGAGTTCGTCGATGGCGGCGGTGACCCGGGCGAGGGTGGTGGCGCGCAGCCGGTGGGGTGCGTTGAGAGCGTTCGAGACGGTCTGGCGGGAGACTCCGGCCGCGTGTGCGACATCCTCGATGGTCACCTGTCGAGCGGTCATCGTTCCTCTGTGGTCGGCGGGCTGGGGGCGGCGGGTGGCCGCCCCCGGCCCCCGGTCGTCAGTGCTCGCGGGTCAGGGTGAGCAGGCCACCGGTCGGCACGGTCACCGAGTTCACCCCGGCGACGAGGTCGAGCACGGTCTCGGACAGGATCTCACCACGGCAGTCCTGGACGCGGGCGAGGGTCCGCTCCGGTCGGGTGGCGGTCAGGAGCACCACGGGGTCGCCGTCCGCGTTGGCGACGAGCAGGGTCTGCGGGCCGTCCGCGGCGTGCCGGTCCGGGAGGGCGACGGGCAGCGGCGCGTAGCGTGCGACCACGGTGGTGCGGTGGTCGCGGGCGCGGACCAGGGGATAGCCGAGGTCCGGTCGCGCGGGTTCCAGGACGCCGAGTTGGAGGACATCGGCGTACCGACGGAAGACGCCGAGCCAGAAGCGCAGGGTGGCGAGCTGGTCAGGGCTCTGGGCGGCGAGGTCGACGGAGATCTGCGGCACCGAGAACAGGGCGTTGACGAGGTGGACGGCGATGGACTCGGGCGTCTCGGCGGAGTTCCACATGATCATGTCGGCGTGGACGGCGAGCGGGCCCGCGGTGAGTCGGCAGTCGACGGTGCGCTGGCGGTTCTCGGCGGGGCTGAGCGGGCAGTCGGTGGCGCGGACCATGGTGGCGTACGGCCACAGCCCTGGGCTGACGTAGGGCTGGCGGTGCTCGACGATCACGTCCGGCCGGGTGCGGCGCAGGCGGGTGTCGAGGTCGGCGAGCAGCTGGAGCACGCCCTCGTGGACGGCGGTGCGGTCGGCGCCGGCCGGGGCGGGCGGAGGGTCGGCGACGGCGAAGCGGTCGATGAAGTCGAGCTTCAGACCGTCCATGTCCCACTGCTCGACGGCGCGCGAGACCTTCTCGACCAGGTAGGCGCGGACCTCGGGGTGGCGGGGGTCGAGCACGGCCGCGTCCAGGTGGGGCTCTTCGCGCAGGATCATGCCCTGGAAGCGGTCCCAGGCGTCGTTGTGCCGGCCGATGAACGGCAATGCGTACCAGAGGAGGTAGGCGAGGCCGAGCCGGTGGACCTCGGCGACATGGGCCGAGAGGTCGGGGAAGGCCGCCGGGTTGGGCTCCCAGTCGCCGCAGTGGCCGTAGCCGCGGGCACGGTCGGTGGTCTGCCAGCCGTCGTCGACGATGATGCTCTCGCAGCCGACGGCCGTGGCGAGGGCGGCCTGGCGTTCGACGGCGGCGGTGTCGACGTTCTGGTGGAGGCTGTACCAGGTGGAGTAGGCGGGCATCCGGGCGGCAGGGGCGGTGTCGGGGTGGTCCAGGCCCTCGGCCCACCAGGCGGTGACGGCCTGCAGGGTGGCGGCGAAGTGGCGGCCGCTGAGGTCGATCCGCAGCCGCAGCGGCGGCCCGTCCGGGGTGAGGTCCTGTTCGACGGCAAAGGCGAACTCGCCGCTCTCCTCCACCACGCCGGCGCCGACGCGCACGGGTGCGGAGGTCTCGCCGGCGGCGGCGGTGCACAGAGCGCGGTCGTCGGCGCCGATCAGACTGGCGACGGGGGCGCCCAGGGCGAGCGAGACGGTCCGGGGGGCGATCCAGGACGGCGGCAGCCAGCGGGAGGCGTTGGTGTCCGGGGTCCAGTAGGCGGTGGCCCCGACGCAGGGGATCCGCCATTCGGCGCGGACGGCGGCCGCTGCCGACGCCGTGACCTCGATCAGGGCCACGCCGTCGCCGGCCGGAGTGACGGCGGTCTCCAGCCGGTCGCAGCCGAGCCCGGTGAGGTGGACGGTGAACGGGGCGCCGGCGGAGTGGAGCAGCCCGGTGGCGAGCTGCTGGTGGACGACGGTGCCGGGGGTCGCGTCGGCCGGCGTGTTGGGGCGCCAGGCCGGGACGGGCTGCTGCGGGACCGCGGGTGCTTCGGTGGTCATGGTGGTCACTCCTTGGTGGCCCCGGCCAGCAGGCCGGAGATGAACTGGCGTTGCAGGACGAGGAAGAGAGTCATCACGGGGACGGCGGCGATGGCGGCGGCGAGCAGGACCTGCGCGTAGTTGGTGGTCGCAAGGCCCTGCAGGGTGGCGGTGGCCACGGGCAGCGTGTACATGTCGGGGCTGCGCAGTGCGATCAGCGGCCAGACGAACTGGTTCCAGCCGCCGAGGAAGACGAACAGCGCGAGCGCCGCGATGACCGGCCGGTTGACCGGGATGACGATCCGCCACAGCACCCGCAGTTCGCCGGCGCCGTCGACGCGGGCCGCGTCCAGGAGTTCGTCGGGCATGGAGCGCAGTGCCTGCCGCATCAGGAAGATGCCGAACGGGGTGACCAGGCCCGGGAGGATGACGGACTGGTAGGAGTCGATCAGGCCCAGCTTCATCATCATCTCGAAGATCGGGATGAGCATCACCGTGTCGGGGAGGACGAGGGTGCTGAGCAGCAGGACGAAGAACAGATTGCGCCCGCGGAACTCGAACTTGGCGAAGGCATAGCCCGCGAGGACCGAGACGACGACCGCGCCGACCGTCTGAACGCCCGCCACCAGCACGGTGTTGAACAGGACGCGGGTGAGCCCGATGGAGTCCTGGAGCCCCTGGAGGTTCTCCATGAGGTGACCGCCGGGCAGCAGCTTCGGCGGCCAGGAGAACACATCGCTGTTCTCCTGCGTGGCGGCCATGGCGAGCCAGTGGAACGGACCGACGCAGAGCCCGAAGGCGCCCGCGAGGAACAGGGTGAGGAGGAGGCTGCGGCGCTTCACTTGCGCTCTCCCATCAGGCGGACCTGCAGGAAGCCGAGTACGGCCACGATCAGCGCGAGCGCGTAGGCGAGAGCCGAGGCGTAGCCGAAGTCGAAGTATTTGAAGCCGTTGTTGTAGAGGTACATGGTGACCGTCAAAGTGGCGTTGTCGGGGCCGCCGCCGGTGAGGACGTACGGCTCGTCGAAGAGCTGCAGGGTGCCGATGGTGGAGAGCACCACGGTGAGGAGCAGGATCGGGCGCAGCTGGGGAAGGGTGATGGAGACGAAGCGGCGGATCGGTCCCGCGCCGTCGACCTTCGCGGCCTCGTACAGCTCCTGGGGAATGCCCTGCAGGCCGGCGAGGTAGATCACCGCGTTGTAGCCGGTGTAGTGCCAGGTGATGACGAGGACGACGCCGACGCGGGCCCAGAAGGGGCTGCCGAGCCAGTTCACCCGGTCGATGCCGAACAGGGAGAGGACCCAGTTCAACAGTCCGGCGTCGCGGTTGAGGATCACGGAGAACATCACGCCCGCGGCGACCAGACCGGTCAGCGAGGGGACGAAGACGCCGAGTCGCCAGAGCGGGCGCAGCCAGACCTTGGTGGAGTTGAGGCCGAGGGCGACGAGCAGGGCGAGGCCGAGCATCAGCGGCACCTGGACGACCAGGATCAGCGCGGTGTTCTTCAGCGCGGTCCAGAACAGCGGGTCGTTCAGCAGGCGCTGGTAGTTGTCGAGCCCGGTGAAGTGCCGGCCGGCGCCGTTGCCGGTGGTGAGGCTGATCCAGAGCGAGGCGACGATGGGGTACGCCTTGAAGATCGCGAAGCCCAGTACGGCGGGCATGATCAGCAGGTACGGGACGGAGGTGCGGCTCAGCAGCCGGCGGCGGCGCGGGCGGGTGCGGCCGGTCCGGTTGGTGGTGCCGAGGCCGGCCGGGGTGGTGGTGGCGGGAGCGTGTTCGGACGGGGCGAGGGGCATGGTGGTCAGACCGCCTGCTGCCGACCGGTCTGCTGGGCAAGCTGCTCGGCGGCCTTCTTGAGGGCGTCGGCCGGGTCGGCGCCCTTGATCAGCACCTGGCTCTGGGCGTCGCTGGCGAACTTGAGGGCGCGGGCGTAGTCGCCGGTGAAGTTGGTGGCCCGGGCGTCGGCGGAGAGCGATTCGACGAAGGGCTTCAGCACCTTCTGGCCGCCGTAGAAGGGGTGCGGCGCGCTGAACTTCGGGTCGTCGTACGCCGCCTTGAGGGCGGGGAAGACGCCGCCGGAGGCGAACATCCGGTTGATCCGGGCGGGCTTGGTGAGCGCGTACTCGATGAACTGCCAGGCGGCCTTGCGGCGCGTGCTGGAGCCGGAGACCGTCAGGTAGGTGGAGTTGACGATGGCGTTGCGCTTGCCCCCGGGAACGGCGGCGGGCGGCTGCATGGAGCGCCACTTCCCCTTCTGCTCGGGGAACGTGGAGGCCAGATACTCCACGGCCCAGGCCGCCTCCGCGTAGGTGGCGAGCTTCCCCTGGCCGAGCAGGCGCTTCTCGGTGCCCTGGCCCGCGGTGTCGGCGATCAGGCCGGCGTCGTTGAGCCGCTTGATGATGGTGAGGGCCTTGACGGCGGCCGGGGAGGCGAGCGTGATCTTCCCGTCCTGGTCGAAGTAGAAGACGTCCTGGAGTTGCATCAGGTTCTGGAAGAAGTCCATGTCCTGGGTGGCGCCGGTCTTGTCGAGCCCGAGCAGCCGGACGCCGGTGGCGTCGAGGATCTTCGACCCTGCGGCGGTCATGTCGTTCCAGTCGCTGATGTCGGCGGGGTCGATACCGGCCTTCTCGAAGTGGTCGTGCCGATAGAAGAGACCGAGCGGGTTGACCTCCCACGGGAGGGCGTGGGCGGCCTTGTCCTTGCCTATGACGGTCGGCCACAGACCCTTGGCGAAGACGTCCTTGTACTTGTCGGCGCCGAGCCTGGACAGGTCGGCGATGCCGTCGGGGAACTTGTCCAGGTAACCGGGCAGGTAGTCGACGCCGATGTGCAGGACGTCCGCGAGACCCTTGCCGCCCGAGGCGAGGCCGACGGTGATCTTGTCCCAGATGGCCGGGTTGCCGACGTCCTGGACATCGACCTCGATGCCGGGGTTGTCCCGCTCGAAGGAGGGGACGACGCTGCGCAGGCCCTCGGCCGCGGTGGTCCAGCTCCAGACGGTGATCCTGCCGCTGTCGCCGTCGCCTCCGGCGCTGCCCGATCCGTTGTCGCCGCAGGCGGTGAGACCGAGTCCGGCGACGGAGGCGGTGGCGAGCTGAAGCAGACGGCGGCGGCTCAGTTGGTGGGACATGTGGGCTCCTGGGAGTGGGACATGGAGTGGGACGTGGGGCGGGTGAAGGCGTGCAGCGCCTCGGTGAGCAGGTCCGCCGCGGCGTCGGGGGTCGAAGCGTGGGGAGACAGCCGGATCCACTCGTCGCGGCGGGTGGTGATGACTCCGCCCGCTTCGAGGGCACGGTGGACGGAGGCGGGATCATGACCGGGCAGCCGGAAAGCGCCGATACCGCCGCGCTCCTGGGGCCCGAGCCCGTCCAGCAGGACCTCGGCACCGGCCTGGCGTGCACGGTCGAGCAGTTCGTCGAGGACGGCGCGGATGCGACCGCCGACGACGGCCGGTCCGCCCTGGCCGACCAGGTCGTCGATCGCCGCGCCGATGGCCGCGGCGGCCGGGAAGTCCGGGTTGGTGGCGAGGTGGGCGGCGGCCCCGGGCAGCGGCGGCGCCGGATGCCGCGGCGCGAAGGGCTCCGCGACACCGGCCCAGCCACCGAGCCCGGGAGCCAGGCGCTCTGCGCACCGGTCGCGGATCAG
This sequence comes from Streptomyces sp. NPDC059832, assembly GCF_042731715.1. NCBI lineage: Bacteria > Bacillati > Actinomycetota > Actinomycetes > Kitasatosporales > Streptomycetaceae > Streptomyces > Streptomyces sp. NPDC059832. Next base: position 462,942 of record NZ_JBHWIY010000005.1, read on the forward strand.
TAGCAGTGCGGCTCCCCAGCCGGCCCGTAGCCACTTCTGGCCGCCGCTGACGAGGATGTCGGCGGCATCCGCTTCGAGTGCGACAGCGCCCAGGCCCTGGATGGCGTCGACGATCAGCAGTCGGCCGGGCCCGAGGACCTCCTTGAGGGCGGCGAGCGGTGCCAGGTGGCCGGTGAGCGAGTCGACGGCGCTGACGGTGAGGGCGGTGACATCGGGAGTGAGATGGCGGCGCAGGAGGTCGGGGGTGATGTGCCGTTGCCCGGCCGGGTCGACGAGACGGACGGCGGGGCCGCCGCGGCCGGCGAAGCGGAGCCAGGGGTAGAGGTTGGCGGGGAACTCGCCACGGGGCACCAGGACGGTGCCGGGGCCATGGAGCGCGGCGGCCACGGTGAACAGGCCGTTGCTGGTGGACGGGGCGAGGGCGATTTCGTGCGGACGGGCGTCGAGCAGCCGGGCCGCCGAGGTCAGGGCGGCGTTGCCGAGGGCGAACAGCCGGTCGAGGTCGGCGGGGTCGACGCGAGTGGCGAGCCTGGTCGCGTCGGCGAGCGCGGCGGCGGCCGGGCGGGAGAGCGGGCCGACCCTGGCGTAGTCGAGGTAGCCCACCATCGGACCGCGGGCGGGAGCCGGACCGGGGGCCGCGGCTTCGGATGTCTGACAGATTTGATCGTTCAAAAATTTGCCCTAACAGAGCTTGCTGCACGTACTTGCCGGAGATTTGAAGGTTCAGATTAGGGAGCTCGGATCGAGCCGACAAGAGGTTCGGCGCAACTGCTTTCCGGCGAGCCGGCCGCAGGCCCCGCGCGCGGGCGGGCGGCAGGCGGTTCACCAGCACGGGCTCCGCTTCGACGAGAGCCGAGCGCTGCCGTCCGGCAGCACTTCGCTCGGCAGACGCCGGATCGTCAGCCCGGCCGGAGAGCCGGCGCTCCGCCCGATGCCGCCCTGTGCGAGCCGCTCGCGGGGGTGACCAACCCGCTCCTGTTCAAGCGGTGCGCAGGGCTGGAGGCCTTTGGACCTGTCGCGGCTGCCCGCCACACCCTGCGGCCGCCGGCCCGCCGCATTCAGCACCTGCCCGAGGAGAACGATGCCGGTGCCGTAAACGACGCCGGTGGCGAGGACGAGCTGGTCCCGGGCGGCGGCGAGGACGGTGGCGAAGCCGGATCCCGGCGTCGGTGACGCGCACGGCCGGGGGACCGATCCGGGTCAGGGCCGAGCCGTCGCGGCGCGCCGTTTCTCCGGACTCCGATGCTCCTCGCCGGCAGACATGCGAGGCTTCTCGGGGTTCAGCGCTGTCGACGACTCGGAGAAGGCACGGCGGGCCTGCCCCGTCACCGAAGCCGGATACGGGCAGGCCCACGAAGCGGTTCGGTGCGCCTCCAAGGCGCGCTGAGGCGCGGTCGCCCCAGGGACTTTTCAGGGAACTTCACGTCCGTCCCGGGGAGATTCCAGGGACTTTCGCTGTGCAAGCAGGGAAGGCCCTGACAGTGCTGAAAGATAGAGAAGAGCTGGTCAGGACACCGGCTCAGCGCCGGGTGCCGAAGTCGTTCGGCCCTGCTGTGAGCGGGTGCCGCGCCACGGCCGCACCTGCGAGGGCCTGAGCCGGTACACGTGCCGGCCCCGTCGGCATGCTGCTCGTGCCGACGGGGCCGGGAACGTTCTCCCGAGTGGTCAGCGCACCCGGAGCGCCTCGCGGATCGTGGCGAACAGCTCGGTCTGGTCGGTGACGCCCAGGACGCGGTAGGCCTGCGGGCCCTGAGCCGCGATCCGGACCTCGGTACCGGTGTGCTCCTGCGACTCGCCGGGCGGGTTGGTCGAGTAGTTCACCTTGATCTGCTGGCCCTCGTCGGTGACCAGGGTGGAGGACAGACCGGGCGGCTGGGCCTCCAGGGGCACGATCTGGCTGCTGTGGCCGTGGTCGGCGGTGGTGACGACGAGGGTGTCGGGGTGCTTGGCGGCGTACGCGCGGGCCGTCTTCACCGCGCGGTCGAACGCCGCGGTCTCGCCGATCTGGCCGCACGGGTCGGCCGCGTGGTCCTGCTTGTCGATCGACGCGCCCTCGACCTGGAGGAAGAAGCCCTTCTTGCTGTGCTGGCGCTTCTGCTTGGCCTCCAGGAGCTGGATGGCCCTGGTGGTCTGGTCGGCGAGGTTCGGGGTGCCGGAGGGCCGGTTCGGGTTGGACGTCACGCAGCGCTGCGGGGCGGTCCCGCCGACCGCGGCGGTCTTGCCGGTCCACTCGGTGGGAACGTTGCCGGGCGCGAAGAGCCCGAGCACCGGCTTGCCGCCCTTGACCGACTTCAGGGAGGCGTTGTCGGTGACGACCTGGTAACCCAGCTTCCGCGCCTGCTCGGTGACGGTCAGGCCCTTGTACTTGCCGGCGGTCACCTTCTGGTCGAAGCGCTGCTTGCCGCCGCCGAGGAGCACATCGACCTTGTGGTTGACGCTCTGCTCGGCGATGGAGCCGGGTCCGCCCTTGGCGATGGTGTCGGTGGGGCACTTGGCCATGTCGGCGGGGCCCTGGCAGGAGCGGTCCGTGGCGTGCGAGGCGAGGACGGCCGGGGTGGCGTCGGTCAGCTCGGCGGTGGTCACCGAGCCGGTCGCGTAGCCGCCCTTCTGCGCCAGTTCCAAAATGGTCGGCACGGCCTTGTCGGTGCCCGGCGTCTTGGAGATCCGCCCGTTGACGGTCTTCACGCCGGTCGCCCAGCCGGTGCCGCTGGCCGCGGAGTCGGTGACGTAGTCCGGTGTGCCGTCCGCGTGCACGGCGTAGGTCGTGTACGCGCCGGTCAGCGGGAACTTGTCCATGTTCAGGCGGCCCGCCGCGCCCACGGTGTAGTCGCGGGCCAGGGTGATCTCCGAGTCGCCCATGCCGTCACCGATGAGCAGGATGACGTTCTTCGCCTTGCCGCCCTTGATGGCGTCCTTCGCGTGCTCCTTCGTGCCGTACGCACCGGCCGTCGCCGTGAGGGCGACGGCGGCGGTGGCGGTGGCGACGAGGACCGCACCGGTGGCTGTCAGGTGACTGCGGGACAGGCGCTGTCTGGGCATGGAAATCTCCTTGATCCGGTCGGCGGGGAGCACCGACGACGATCACCTCATCAGCGGCGGGTGAACCACCGGTGACGTCGAAGCCGCGTCCGTCCAGCCGGAACATGGCATGAGGAGCCCGCCCGCCCGGCCCGCTGTCGCGAGCACGGCCGTACGGCAGCGGGCCCCGGCGGAACGGACTCCGCCGGGGCCCGCTGCCCGGATGCGTACGGCCGGGGCCGGGATCAGTCCGTGCCGGACTCCATCGCCGCACGGTCCAGCATCGTCTCCTCGTCCGTGGCCTCACCGCGCGAGGCGATCGCCTGGGCGCCGCCCTGGTCCATCGCGCCGATCAGGCCGGTCGAGGCGGCCTGTGCGGCGCCGATCGGCGTCGGGTGGCCGGTGCCGACCAGGCCCAGGCCCGCGTACTGCTCAAGCCGCGCACGGGAGTCGGCGATGTCCAGGTTCCGCATGGTGAGCTGGCCGATCCGGTCCACCGGGCCGAACGCCGAGTCCTCGGTGCGCTCCATGGAGAGCTTGTCGGGGTGGTAGCTGAACGCCGGGCCCGTGGTGTCGAGGACCGAGTAGTCCTCGCCGCGCCGCAGCCGCAGCGTCACCTCGCCGGTGACGGCCGCGCCGACCCAGCGCTGCAGCGACTCGCGGATCATCAGCGCCTGCGGGTCCAGCCAACGGCCCTCGTACATCAGCCGGCCGAGCCGCCGGCCCTCGTTGTGGTACGCGGCCAGGGTGTCCTCGTTGTGGATCGCGTTGACCAGGCGCTCGTAGGCGATGTGCAGCAGCGCCATGCCGGGCGCCTCGTAGATGCCGCGGCTCTTGGCCTCGATGATCCGGTTCTCGATCTGGTCGGACATGCCGAGACCGTGGCGGCCGCCGATCGCGTTGGCCTCCATGACGAGGTCGACCGGGGAGGCGAACTCCTTGCCGTTGATGGTGACCGGGCGGCCCTGGTCGAAGCCGACCGTCACGTCCTCCGTGGCGATCTCCACCGACGGGTCCCAGAACCGCACGCCCATGATCGGGTCGACCGTCTCGACGCCGGTGTCGAGGTGCTCCAGGGTCTTGGCCTCGTGCGTGGCGCCCCAGATGTTGGCGTCCGTGGAGTAGGCCTTCTCCGTCGAGTCCCGGTACGGCAGCCCGTGCGCGAGCAGCCACTCGGACATCTCCTTGCGGCCGCCGAGCTCCGTGACGAAGTCCGCGTCCAGCCAGGGCTTGTAGATCCGCAGGTGCGGGTTGGCGAGCAGCCCGTACCGGTAGAACCGCTCGATGTCGTTGCCCTTGAACGTGGAGCCGTCGCCCCAGATCTGCACCCCGTCCTCAAGCATCGCCCGTACCAGCAGCGTGCCGGTCACGGCCCGCCCCAGCGGCGTGGTGTTGAAGTACGGGCGCCCGCCCGACTTGATGTGGAACGCGCCGCAGGCGAGCGCCGCCAGCCCTTCCTCGACCAGCGCGGCACGGCAGTCGACGAGCCGGGTGATCTCGGCGCCGTACGCGGAGGCGCGGCCGGGCACGGACGCGATGTCGGGCTCGTCGTACTGGCCGATGTCGGCGGTGTACGTGCAGGGGACGGCGCCCTTGTCGCGCATCCAGGCGACGGCGACGGAGGTGTCGAGTCCGCCGGAGAAGGCGATGCCGACGCGCTCGCCGGTGGGGAGGGAGGTGAGGACTTTGGACATGGCAAGACTATGCATCACTTCGCATGATCATGCAACATTGCTCTCGGTGACGCACCGGGGGGGGGGGGGGGAGCCCCCCCGCGCGTGGTGACCCCCCCCTTTTTTCTGAGGGGGGGGGGTCCCTCTGCCCGCCTTCTTCCCTCTTCCTTGTCGGTTTTC